>CALIAG010000398.1 GCA_938041325.1 uncultured Saprospiraceae bacterium
ACAGCTCTTTGACAGCGGAATTTACGAAGGTCGACTTTTATGTAGTAAGATGTTTAAGCCCAAAGACGTTACTGAGCAGTTGATGGAAAAATGGGTCAAGACATTTGAAAACTGGGAAATTTGCGATAGCTTCAGCATGGGACTTTTTTCTAAAAGCAAATTTGCATTGACTAAAATAATAGAATGGACGGAAAGAAAATCTGAATTTGAGAAAAGAGCAGGTTTTGCAACTATGGCTTCTTATTGTATGGCTGACAAAAAATCAGAAAACGAATTATTTGAGCAATTCTTTCCAATTATAAAACGAGAGGCAAACGATGAAAGGTTGTATGTCAAAAAAGCAATCAATTGGGCATTACGAAACATTGGAAAAAGAAACGTTGACTTAAATGTACAAGCTATTGATGTTGCTAATGAAATCCTGAACTTTGAAAGTAAATCTGCAAAATGGATTGCAAAAGATGCACTTAAAGAACTACAAAAAGATGGGGTGAGAATGTCGAATTATCCAAGAGGAAAATATAAAAAAAATCCTGTGATCGATAAATTATAAAACCGTTGTAAGTCCTCTGCTGAAGATTGGCGATGCTTTATTTTTTTAGGAGATCATATCCTAACCCAATGCTAGGAACAAGCCCCCTAGACCCCATTGGACCACTTGAAATTAAATTTAATCCTCTTTGATAATAAGCGGCCAGATCAAAACGGAATCTTTTCTTATACAAATAACCTATGCCAAAATTGTACGTTCTTGGATTGTTTTGATAGCCAATTCGCAACCACAAATCATCCCCTAATTCATACTCAATACCACTTTTAAAAACGAATGGTAAGTCAATGTCTTTTTCTATTTCCACATGAACAAGTAATTTTTCATAAGGGTTGTAAGTTGTGCCAACGCGAAGGATTCTTGGTAAAAATTCATCTTCGATTATTTCTAATTTACTAGGATTATACAAATGGATTCCCAATAACAAATTTTCAATTATTTCATACTGCAGTCCAATTTCAAAAGTAAATAGATTGCTTTTTTTATTCATTGGAATCTGAGTGCCTATCACATCAAATTGAATTCCGATGGAAAGCGATTCGAATAATCTCCGTGCATAGGACAATCCAATTTTGTTTTGTTGAATCTCACTGACAGCAAAATATTGGAAATTTAAACCAATTGTACCTGAGGAAATCGGAATGGCAAATCCCAATCCTATGTTATCCGAAGGAGTTGAAAAAGGGGCGGCAAATGTCTCTTGTCCAGACAACAAAAAGCTGATATTTTCTAAATCGGCCAATCCTGCCTGATTGTTAAACAGACTATTAATGTCATTAAAAGCAACAGAAGCGTTGGCCACGCCATTGCTCCTGGTATTTGGAGGGTTCACTGGACCGTTTTGAGCAAACAGAGAAAAGCTGAAAAAAGAGAGGAAGAAAAATATAATTTTTTGCATATTGTATTTTAGACTAAGGCAAACATTCTAAGGAGAATATATCATTTAACGCTATATATTTTTAAATATTTGATTGGGATGATAAATGAACATTTGGTAATTTTTCTAAAGAATGGTTTGTGGATATTGAGCAGATTTACAGAATAAATCGTACTTTGAAAAGCTGCAAATATTTTGTTGATTTTTTTAATTCTCAACTACCAGTTATAAATATGAAGCATAGCAAATCACTATTGATTTTATTTCAAATAATAATACTTTTTTTCGCTTGCAAGCCACAAAGCAAAAAAGAGGTTGTTAATGAAATTCAACTTTCAAAAAAGGAACAAGCAATAGATAGCACATTGTATTATTTCCCGATGGAAAAATTATTGAATCCTGCGATTTTTATCGGACATGATACCTTTATGAATAAATGGTATTCTGAAAAATTGTTTGCGATGAATGAGCCAATTATTTATTTGGATAAATCAGAATCAGAAATTTATAGGTTCACTTGGCTGCGCACTTTTCATAATCCCATATCTATAAGGATCGAAAAAAAAGAAGATGAACATTCATTATACTGGAAATTGTGCGACGGAGCTGGCGGTTACGAATCTGGCAAACTCGTTCAAAACAAGCAAGAGAAAATTGAAAAAAAAGTATGGACTACATTTAGTCAAATGGTGCAAAGAATCAATTTTTGGGAATTAGAGTCAACTGAAAATAAACTGGGAAGTGATGGTTCACGCTGGATTTTAGAAGCAAAGACAAAAGACAAATATCATGTAGTCGTTCGCTGGACTCCAAGTAATAAAAGCAAATTTTATGAAACATGTGATTACTTGATAAGACTGACCAATTTAGAAATTAATGAAGAGGATAAATATTAAAAAGGAACACTACAGCTAGATTTTTGGATGCGCTCGCTTTTACGCCCCTCTTCTACCTTGCAACTGCTCAAGCATGTTATTTAAGATTGTTAAATGATGAATCAAGAGCTCCAATGCAATATTTGAACACAACGAAAGTAAATACGAAAGACTGAACTTCCGAGAAGATTGGGACATTGATTTGCAGCAATGGGTTCCTGCCCGAAGACTCGAAAGCATTTAAAATGACGATACCAGTTACTTTTGCAATTATTTTCGCGACACTCCAAATTCACAAAGAAGTAATTCAGCACTTCAATCTATAGTTTCCCATTTTTACAGTCTCAGGTCTCATTTTTATATCTTTCATAGAAAGAGCTTATCTATCTTTATCCGATCAGCTAAATAAGATAGGATTATTAAAAAATAATTTTTAGCTTGTTCATGTATCGATTTACAAACTGAGTGCTTATTCAAATAATCCTTCTCCATCCCAAAAATGTAATTGGCAAATTGGAGTGTTGAAGGCGAAAAAGAATGCGGATAAAAACAATTTCAATAGACATTACTTTTAGGACTTCCATACAGTTACTTTTTCAAAAATAATATAAATCAGGTTCCACTTAATTTGATTTCAAAATCAGTACGAATTACTTTTTAACAAATGAAAGAAAAAACAAAAAACATAAAATTTAGGAATCAACAAAACCATAATTCACAATTTGATTTACTTAGAGTTGAAACCTTGTTAAATCGAGATGACTTAGACCATTCTCCAGAAGATTTGCATCGTGTTGAATTCTTTATTATTATGTTTATAGAAGAAGGCAAAGGCGCTCATACCATAGATTTTGCTGATTTCAAATGCTCTAAAGGAACCCTGCTCACTATTAGAAAAGAACAAATTCATAAATTCATCAAATCTGACAGTCTGAAAGGTCCAATTCTGTTATTTACAGATGAATTTTTAATTAAATACCTTGAAGAAATTGAAGCTCGAAAAACGATATTTCTATTCAATGAATTTTTAGGAAGTCCAAAATTACAGTTGTCCAAAATTGATTTTAAAAACATCCAGACGATAATCAAAAGAATTGAAGAAGAGTATTTTAAAACGAATGACAAGCATACTATGAGTATCCTTCGTAGCGAGCTTCATATTTTGATCACCAAACTTTATCGAATAAAAGCAACTAAAAAGAATATTGATTTTGAAAAAAAATACTTGAACGAGTTTGTTAAGTTTCAAGCCCTAGCAGAAACTAATGTTTTAAAAACCAACAAAGTATTAGACTATGCAAGCATGATGGGTTTGAGTAGTAAAACGTTAAACACCATCACCAGAAGCATTATTCATCAATCTGCTAAAGAATTTATAGACGCCATATGCATCAAGCAAATCAAGCGTTTATTGATCAACACCGAATTGGCAATAAAAGAAGTTGCTTATCAAGCTGGGTTTGAAGAAACCACTAACTTTTATAAATATTTTAAGCGGCACACCAAGTCTACTCCAGAACAATTTAGAACAGCCCACTAACATTTTCCCATTTATACAGTAATGGATCCTTTTTTTATATCTCTCTAGAAGAGAGCCTATCTATATTTGCTACATAAATTAAATTCGATAAAATGAATAAAACATCAAGTTTTGGCTTGTTTGTGTTAGCAATTTTAATAATCAGTTGCAACTCAAATAAAGTTTCACCACCAAAAAAAGAAGTGAAAATGGAATTAACAAAAAAAGAAAAAGCAGCTGCTTTAATTGAGAGTATTGAAAATGGAAGTCAAGAACCAACTGGCTATATAAACCCAAACAAATACATTCAACACAATTTAGATGTAGCCGATGGCTTACAAGGATTTGGAGCTGTACTATCCAATCCACCCGCTGGCGGATTCAAAGCCAAAGTGTTGCGGTCTTTTCAGGACGGCAATTATGCATTCTCGCACACCAAATATGACTTCTTCGGTCCAAAGTCTGGGTTTGATATTTTCAGATTTGAAGATGACAAGATTGTAGAACACTGGGATAATTTAAGCGCAATAACTCCTCCAAATCCAAGCAATAGAACGCAATTTGATGGAACTACTGTCATCGTCGATAAAGATAAAACTGCAGTTAATAAAACAGTGGTAGAAGGCTTTATTACAAATGTACTTCTGAATGGTCAAATGGATAAAGTGACTTCTTACATTAATCCAAATAAATACTTGCAACACAATTCTTCTGTTGCAGATGGCTTAGATGGTTTTGGTGCTGCTATGAAGAATATGGCAGACAATGGATTGGTTATGGAATACCACAAACTTCATAAAGTTCTAGGGGAAGGTAATTTTGTACTCTCTGTTAGCGAGGGCAAGTTTGGTAAAGGAGATCATGTTGCATATTACGATTTATTCAGATTAGAAGACGGCCTAATTGTAGAACATTGGGATGTCATCCAAACGATTCCTGCAAAAAGTGATTGGAAAAACACTAATGGTAAGTTCGGGTTCTAATCTATTTAACTCTATTTCAGGGGGGCAAAATCAAGCAATCACTAAACGCCAAAAGCTCCCCTGACATACCTTCCATTGGAAATAGAGTTTCTTAAAACAAAACAACTAAAGAAAATGAACAAACGCGAATTCATAAAAGCTTCGGCTGCTTTAAGTATTCTTCCAATTGCTAACGCTTACGGTGAAGATAAGTCAACATCGAAAAAACAGCAAGAAATGGCTGAACCCGAAAAAACCAACTTTAATTCAAACGTAGATCCCAAAACAAAAAAGACCGGTACAGACAACTCAAACAAATCCTTCGATTACATTATAGTTGGCGGTGGCACTGCAGGTCCGGTAATTGCTTCAAGGTTATCTGAAAATCCAAATATTTCGGTTTTATTGATTGAAGCAGGTAAAGAGAATACCAAAGAAGCGATGTATTACATAGGCGGGCAAATGCAAATGATGAGTCCTGATACCAATTGGGGTTTCAGTACTGTTCCTCAGAAAGGGCTAGGTGGACGAAAAATAATGTCTCCAAGAGGAAAGTTATTAGGAGGTTCTGCTTCCATTAATGTTGGATCTTGGTCAAGAGGTTATGCTGCTAATTACAACAGTTGGAATTTAAAAGGATGGGATTGGGAAACAGTCAAAGACTGGTACAAAAAAATAGAAAACAGTGACAAAGGTTCTGACGAGTATCGGGGCATGAGTGGACCAATGAAATTGGAAGTGACTCCTAAAGTCACTTTCATGACCGATGTTTTTAAAGAAGCTTGCAAAGAAGTAGGCCTGGGCACCACAAAAGATTTGAATGGGGAGAAACTAGAAGGCTTTGACAATTGGCAATGTATTTTTAGAGAGGGTCGTCGCCACAATACGGTAGCCAATTACCTGGACAAAGCCCGTCTTCGTCCTAATCTTACCATACAACTGGACACTTTCGTAACCAAAGTGATCATAGAAAACAAAAAAGCTACAGGAGTAGAATGCCTGATAGATGAAAAAAAAGAAATCATTAGCGCCAACAAAGAAGTCATTATATGTACAGGTACTTTTGCGACTCCCAAATTATTGATGTTTTCAGGAATAGGTCCTGCCAAGTATTTGAAAAGTTTAGGAATGGATGTGGTTCATGACCTTCCTGGTGTAGGCGAAAATCTATCTGACCACATACTTTTTGATTTTGGAATTACTGCTCCAGATGGTATTGGTGAATCTTTGAGATCAAACGCTAAAGATCCAAAGCAATTAGAGGAATGGCGCAAGACGGGATATGGTCCATTGTCTGTTGGCGAAAATACTAGCGTTGCATTTTGTAAATCTTCACCTGATGTAGCGATTACCGATATCGAATTAATGTTCAATATCAATGCACCTGTTCAATGGGGTTCACCGCCTCCCAAAAATGCCGGATACAATTTTTATGTCGGATTGGTTCAGCCTAAAAGTAAAGGGACGATAAAGCTAGCCTCTACTGACCCAAAAGAAGCAATGCTCATTGACCCCAATTATTTAGGTGATAAACGGGATATCGCGACCTGCATTAATGCAATGAAAATTGTAATGAAATTTGCCAAAACCAAAGCTCTTGGCAAATACACGGATTTATCTACAGCAACAATTAGCCTGGACGCATCTGACAAGGAAATTGAAGCTTACATAAGAAATCATAGCAGCACCATATACCATCCTGTAGGCACAGCAAAAATGGGCAATGAAAATGACCCGATGGCTGTGGTCAATAACAAACTTCAAGTCAAAGGTTTATCCAACTTGAGAATAGCAGATGCTTCAGTAATTCCAGAACTTATAACTGGACATACAATGGCCCCTACCGTCTTGGTTGCTGAAAGAGTTGTTGATTTTATCAACGGGGACTAGATATGCTTTGCAATGATGGAATCTCATAAAAGCAATTTTGAAAGGTTGAAAGATGAGAAAATCATTAAACGATTACAACCATGATCAGAGATATTTATAATAATTTACTTAAAAAAAACAATTATGTCCAGTAAACTAAATGAATTGAAAGAGAAATTTCAAGCTCAACTTGAAGTAGCTAAAATAAAAGTGGAGGAAGCGAAAGATAGTGCGAAAACTTCAGTAGAGGATGCCAAAGAAAAGGTAAAAACTAAAGTTGCTGAAGCAAAAGTGTCTTTTTCTGAAGTGCAGGCAAAAGCTGAAGAGAAAAAAGCTGAAGTCGAATCAAGCATAACTGCTTTTGAATTAGACCGCAGTGCTGCTAAAGCAAAAAGAAGAGCCGAACACGCTGAAGAATATGCGATATCTTGTATTGCCATGGTTGATGCAGCTGTCATAGAAGCAGATTCTGCGATCGCTAATGCCATTATTGCAGCAGCAGAAGCGGAAGAATTAAACTAATCAAACAAGTAGTTAAGACTTATAATTAGGCTTTTAAAATCAACTATTTTATTCGAAAAAAGCATGTTATCCTGAATTTTTGGTTCATCCAGAAATTCAGGATTTTTTATTGAGAACAAGATAACATTCGAGTTTTTGCCATCGACTTTCGATTTCTCTCTGAATAGCTATTTTAAGTAATAAAATCTCATTATATAATTCTGCCTTAAAATTCGTTGAAAAGAATAAAATCTGCTTTATTTGTCTAATCGTGAAAAAAAGATAAATAATAATTCATAGATTAGAATTTTTGAATCAATAATAAAAAAATGAACAAAAAAATATTCAACTCATTCTCGGCATTCTTTATCCTAGGTATTTTCCTAATGCTGGCCAGCTGTTCTACCTCTTCTCAAGAACCTGCTAAAAAGGAAACTCAAAAAAAGGTTTATCCAAGTGACGTTATCTCCTTTTTTGATCACTGGAATTTGATCTTAGGAGATGGATCTAACTCAGGTGTCGCAAATAATTTTGAGCAGAAAGATTTCTTTTATACTGCCAATGAGGATAAAAAGAATTGGGTCGTATACAAAACACCCAACGCAGGTGATACTCATGGAACTTCAAATAACACAAGAACAGAATTGGCTCAAAAGAAAAAATGGTCTCCTGTTACAGATGCGAAATTGACTGGTACACTCAAAGTCATGAATGTATCAGCCACAGGCGACGCACGAGTAGCGGCTTCCTACTCTGTCGTAATTGGTCAAATTCACAGTGCTGATGGTCATGAAAACGAGCCTCTTAAAATATTCTATAAAAAATTCCCTGGTCATACCAAAGGTTCTGTTTTTTGGAATTACGAAATCAACACCGCTGGAGAAGACAATTCTGGAAGATGGGATTTTTCAACAGCTGTTTGGGGCTATGATTTTTCGATAGTAGGCACTGGAGAAAACACTTATCCTGAAGAACCTAAAGATGGCATTGCTTTGGGAGAAGAGTTGAGTTATGAAATTGAAGTGAAAGATGGTGATATGAATTTGACTTTTACAAGTGAAGGTCATGAAACCAAAACATTTACAAAAAACTTGGTTGATTCAGAATACAAAACAACCGCAGATATTCCAGAGCAAACCCAAAATTTATTTGTACCAATTGGCCAAGACGGAGTAGAGCGAGAAAATGCTTACGCTGATGAGTTCCTATTCTTCAAGTTAGGCTGTTACAATCAAACCAATGGAAAATCTCCCAAAGTGAATAAGAACTGGTGCTCTGGCGCAGAAACACATGGCGGAGACGTTCAAAAACAATATCAAGATGGAAACTACGCTGAAGTTTGGTTTAAAACGGCCAGCATATATGTGAGTGAGGATGCTGTGTCGAACAAAGGCTACTTTACTAAAAACGATTAAATCTATATTTCAGCCAATGCTAGACATTGGCTGAAATATAACCTTATTTAATAATGGATAATATAAAAACAAGTAAAACAAAAAAAATCTCCAAAGGGGATATACTTTTAAGTCAAGGAGACATCGCTTCATATGGATATAAGGTTAAAAGTGGTTGTCTTAGGAGCTATGTTATTGACAATACAGGAAAAGAACACATCTTACAATTTGCTCCAGAAGGTTGGTTGGTTTCAGATTTAGATAGTTTTACGAATCAAAAGCCTTCCGTTATTTTCATTGATGCCATTGAGGACAGTGAAATTTCCTTTATTTCAAAATCTGATTTTAAAGACTTTTCTAAATTAGAAAAAGATACTTTAATCGAAATGAATATTAAGTTTCGAAATAATTTGATTGCTACGAATAAAAGAATCATCGCCTTATTAAGCGCGACAGCCAAAGAGCGTTATGTTGAATTTACTCAAACCTACCCTACCCTCGTTCAGCGCCTTCCGTTAAAGCTAATCGCTTCCTACATTGGAATTACTCCCGAATACCTAAGCGACTTAAGACGAAAAATTGCAAAAAAATAAACTCAAAATACATTTCTTAAGCTATCTTAATTTTTCTCAACCTTTCTATGCCTAATTTTGAGTCATTATTAATCAATTAAAATCATTGAATATGACAAATCAAAAAACCAGCAAGGCAATGAATATTACCCTTTGGGTAGTTCAAGTATTATTGGGACTTATGTTTATTATGGCCGGAGGCATGAAGGCTGCTCAACCAATAGCAGCATTGGCAGAGTCGCTCCCGTGGGTAACTTCGACACCGGTAGGCTTAGTACGATTTATTGGAATCAGTGAATTTTTAGGCGGCTTGGGCTTGATACTTCCTTCTGCTCTTCGCATCAAACCTTCCTTGACCGTTTGGGCAGCCATTGGCCTTTTGGCCGTTATGGTTTTAGCAGCTATATTTCATGCTTCAAGAGGTGAATTTTCTGCTATTGGAGTGAACGCATTTATGGCAGCACTTTTTGGATTCATCGCATGGGGAAGAAGTAAAAAAGCACCTATTCTTGCAAAAGGAGCTTAGAGAGCAATTAGATTTGCATCTGTTTTTTTCTAAAAATCAATTAAATGAAATACCTACTATTTGCCTGGATAATTCCAATGACGATAGCCTGTGGACATCCCCATAAAGCAGTGGAAAATTCAATAGATAAAGGATCAATTGATTTAGAACATCTAGTTCGTCAAGCAAAAGATACTACAAAGCAGGCGCCTGTTTTGATACTATTGCATGGATATGGCGGCAATGAAAAGGACCTGTTTACTTTAGCTGACCAAATTCCAGATAACTGGTTTGTTGTTTCAATACGTGCTCCTTTTAAGGTTGCGAATAATAGATACAAATGGTTTAATGCAAATTTAGTAAACGAAAAAATAGTCATGAACTTCGAGGAGGAAGAAAAAAGCAGAAAGCAACTTCTCAAATTTATCGATCAGTTCATTGGGAAATACAATGTTGACAAAGGAAAAGTAGTAACTGCTGGATTTAGTCAAGGAGCAAATATGGCGCTAGCTCTTGGTTTAACGGAACCTTTAAAAATCAAAGCAACTGGGTGCTTCAGTGGACGTTTTATGGAAGAAATAGTCCCGCTAATAAATAACAAAGAAGCTTTAAAATCAAAAGAAATATTTATTTCACATGGTACAGAAGATCAAATGCTTCCCTTTAAATATGCTGAGCAAAACCAAAAAATGCTTGAAAATTGGGGGGCCAATGTGAGCTTTTCCAAAGATAAAATAGCACATACAATTTCAAACAAACAACTAGATGATTTTATTGAATGGTTGGGAAACTTACTATAAATTTAAAAAACCATTTAAAAATATGAATGCTTTAAAATCATTGCTCTTTGGGAAATATTCACTTTGGTTACTCTTGTCGATTCCTGGGGTCTTGGTATTAAAAAATTACTGGTCAGGGTCGCTAGACTACAATATGATTATGCACATCACTGGTGAATTTGCAGGTCGATTTTTAGTCATCAGTTTAATTGCAACCCCTATTGCATTGATGTTTCCGAATGGTGGCGTTTCAAAATGGTTAATTAGAAATCGTCGTTTCTTTGGTGTAGCTACTTTTTCTTACACCTTGTTACACACCATCTTCTATATTTTGGAATATCCATTCACTCAACTAGCCAATGAGTTTATAGACATTCCGGTATTGACAGGATGGATTGCTTTCTTTGTGTTTATTCCTTTAGCAATGACCAGTACAGATGCTGCAATAAAAAGAATGGGCCCGGCTTGGAAAAAGCTGCAACGCTGGGTTTACTTAGCAGCAGTAATGACATTTGTGCATTGGGCATTATTAGGTTTAGAAGGAGAGCATGCAAGTATTGGAGGAGCCTTGTTTCACTTTACACCTGTTATACTTTTACAGATCTATAGAGTTTGGAAACAGAGAATTGCCTAAGCATTCACTACTCATTCTTTCATGTTTAATAGTGTAAAATCAGATTAAAAAAATAGGGAAATGAAGTTTTGGTTTTTACTTGGTTTAACAGTTTTGAGCATTTTCTTTTTTAAAGGATACATCTCTAGAGGCGTTTATCAAGCAACAGCTTCTAAAAACGTACAGCTAGGCTATACCATTTTTTCGCTTGGGACTTTCGCAGTAGGAATTGCCACGTTGGTGAGTACTTTTCCAAATGGAATAATAGGTTTAACAAGCTTGCAAAATTTCACTATTGCTTTGATGCTTTCTATCCTTATTTGCGAACTTATCCTAAGCATTTTTTTTATTAGTGATGACTTGATTTTATTTTTCAAATCGATTGTTGGAAAAAACAATACCATTGATGGCGCAATAGATTCCAAAAACAGAAGACGATTTTTAAAAACAACAGGATTAGCTCTTACAAGTATTCCATTTGTCTCATTTATTTATGGAATAACCAAAGGAAAATACGATTTTCAAGTAATTGAACAGACACTAACATTTTCTGATTTACCTAAAGCATTTGAGGGATTTAAAATTGTTCAATTTTCAGATTTGCACTCCGGTGGCTTTGATTCTTTTGAAGAAGTAAAACGAGGTTTTGATTTAATACAAGCTCAGCAAGCAGACCTCATTCTCTTTACTGGAGATTTGGTTAATGACCTCGCAGAAGAAATACTTCCGTATACAGATTTACTAAAAAATCTGCATGCACCATTTGGGAAATATTCTGTATTAGGCAACCACGATTATTCGGAAGACGACGGATTATTTCCAGATGAAACTTCTAAGAAAGCAAATTTCATAGCCATACAAGAACACCAAAAAAATGCAGGATTTGAATTGTTGAATAACGATAACGTTCTAATATCAAAAGGCAAAGAATTCATTCGATTGTTGGGTGTTGAAAATTGGGGAAATGGATTTATAAAAGAAGGAGACCTGGATAAAGCCATCAGAAATTGTGAAGACAACGAGTTTTCGATATTAATGTCGCATGATCCAACACATTGGGAAAAGGTAGTACTAAAACATCCCAAACATATTCACTTAACATTAGCAGGACATACGCACGGCGCACAGATGGGCATTGAGAGATTAGGCATAAAGTGGAGTCCTATTCAATATATTTATAAATATTGGGCCGGCTTATACAAGGAGTTGGATCAGTATTTATATGTCAACAGAGGTTTTGGTTTTATGGGGTTTGCTGGAAGAATAGGAATTCCTCCAGAAATAACAACTTTTACTTTAAAAAATAAATAATCAATGATGGTAGAAAAACAACTTAAAAATAGTTGTGCGGATACTGGCGGCAAACTTATGCCCTTGGTTAATTTCAATAGTTGTGGAGCAAAGGAAGATTGCGTTGCCGTTTGTCCTTATGATGTTTTCGAAATGCGCCCGATTAAACCAGAGGACAAAGCGAACCTGAATTTAAAAGGAAAAATCAAAACTTTCTTTTTTAAAAATAAAGCTTACCTAACAGATCCTTCATTATGTCATGCCTGTGGCTTATGTGTCCAAGCGTGCCCCGAAAAAGCAATCAAATTGGCAAAGATGATTTCTTGATTACTACTTACTAATTTTTATAAATATGGAACGTAAACTTTTCTTAAAAACCCTTTTTGGGGCATCAACCCTACTAACCATGGATGGGTTTGCTCATTGTCTAAACACTATATCGAATAACGATCAAATGAAAGATAATTTAACTGAGTTTGCCACTTATGGCGCTATACATTTAAACAATACCAACTTAAATAAAGCAAGGCTTTTCTGGACAAAAATAGTTGGGATGAAAGAACGTCATAATTCAGAAAACATAGCAGAATTTGGAACTGAGAAAAAAACGCTCGTAGTTGTTCATCAAACCGCCAAAGTTCCTTTTAAAAAAGGGTACAGTGGCCTTTATCATTTTGCCATCCATGCACCCAACATAGCTGAGTTCGCCAGTATGATCAACCGGCTAGAGGCCAATCGTTATCCTTATTCTCCTATTGACCACACAATGTCAAAGTCTGTTTATTTAGACGACCCTGATGGAATAAATATTGAATTTACACTAGAAACTCCAGAGCGATTTAAAAGAGTCGTAACAACGGGTGGACTCAAAATAGAAGGCTCCGATGGCATTATCCGAGCTGCATCAGAACGCTTGAACGTCAAGGAAGTTTTAACTCATTTAAAAGACGAAGAGGTAAGTAAAATTATTTCAAACGATTCTTATCTTGGTCATATACATTTGTATGCCAACAATGTGGAGCAATCCAATGTTTTTTATAAAAAATTGGGTTACGAACAGTTCAATTATTTGCCACAATTCATGTATGCTGACTTAGGTGCAGGAGGTGATTATCAACACCGCATTGTGATGAATTCATGGCATGGCCAAAACAAACCTCTAGCTCCGAAAGAAAGCGCTGGATTAAGACATTTCCAGATAAATTACAAGAGCAAAGAAATATTGCAACTAGCATTGAAAAATGTTTCTAGTTATGAAGAAAAAGAAGGCGGCTATTGGTTATACGATGCTACTGGAAATAAAATTTTATTGAAGAATGGATAAATCCAATTATTGCAAGGTTGCCTTATTTTAATAAAAAATACTTTAAATAAACGATCTCATAATGTGGTTTTATAAAAAGTATTTTTCAATCTCACTAGCAAGTTTCTGCCTGGAATAAATTAAACTGCAATAAAAAAAAGAACCCTAAGCGAAGCTTAAGGTTCTTTTTCATTAATTAATATTTTTTTGAAAGATCAAAAAGTGCTTGTGCATATTGCTTATCAAAAGCTTTGCGATCCTGTATATACTTTTGTTGAACCTGACCAACTATCTCCCTTGGCAGTTTACTGATATCAAGATTATAATCTTCAACAATCTTTCTAAGACCAGTACTTGCCTGTCTTTTTTGAGGCTCTTCTACTTTTTTAAGCAGTTTGTCAAAAATCGAAGATGGTGCTGTTGCTACATTAGGATCTTTTTTGTTTTCTCTTCTTGCTCCTTGTATTTCTTTTTTGATTAGATCAAGAATGCCATGCGGAGATTTACCTTTAGCAGCCCTTTTTTGTTTTGTCTTTTGATCTAGAGTATTTAATTTATTTTTTAATAAATCAAATACATTTTTGTCCGCAGTAGGCTCATTTGGATTGGCCCTGTTCTGCGCTTGAACATCATTAATTGTTTTTAAAATTGTACCTAAAATATTGCCCATTTATGTAAGTTTTAAAGCTGCTACAAAATCGTAACATATTTAAGACTTAAAAATCAGTAATAAGGCACAATTTATTTGCAATATTATTCATCTCTTTCAGAATTCGTAAAAAGCAAAATAGATTCAAGAATCCTATTTGATTTCTTTTTTAAATCAAAATTCCACATCAATCCGTCATCTTACCTGACAAAGACATCACTTGAAGTTCCAATCTTTTCATTTCTCTAAGAATGGCATTTTTGTCCATTTGCAACCAAGCATAGATTTTAAGCATGCTCATTCCAATCAAGAACATTATGCTACCAAATCCCCATTTCATCAATTCTTTTGAAGTATCGGCACTAAAGAATTGAATACAACAATAAACAAATAATCCTAAAAATAAAATGGTCATAATGTTGGTGATAATTAGAAACCAAGCATTCTTTCCTTTGAACAAGCCAAGGATCGATTCAAAATTGTTCTGCTCTTCTAAGGAATCATAAAATGCAGCTTCTTCTTTTGATAAGGTCTCTTTAATTAATTCATCAATTTCTTCCCTGTTATTTTTCATGATTTACTTTTTTTAATATTGATTTTAATTTTTCTCTTGCTTTAAACAACCTCGATTTTACTGTTCCAATTGGGATTTTCAAAAAAGAACTTATCTCGACTATTGAATATTCCTCGGCATAAAACAACCTTATAATATCCTGCTTTTCTTTAGGCAGTTTTCGGATAGCTTTTAAAAGTTCTATCTGAATAAGTTTGCTTTCATCTTCTAGTGACGGTGCCCTCGATTCAATGATGTCGCCAGGCCCCAAATTCTTACTTTCCTTATTTCTGTTTTTTACCGCGTCAATCGCTTTGGTGTAAATAATTCTAAATGCCCAACTTTTAAAACGATCTGGATGCTGTAAGGTGTGCAATTTGTCCATTATTATGATCCAACTCTCTTGTGCAATGTCCTTAGCGATTTCTTTATCTTTTGTAACCCAATATGCTTTTTCGCAAAACACCTTGTGGTAACGCTGTACCAAGGCAGACAACACAGAAGTATTACCCGCTCTATATTGTAGGATGAGAAAACGATCTGTGTTTTTTTGGCTATTGTTCATTTTAATAAAACTGCATTTCATTCTAAAGACTGAAAAACAATGGAAAGGTTCACTTTTGAAATAAAAAAAGAAATTTTAAAATACAGTCTAATATAGCAGGACATTGAGAATTCCCCGTACTTATCTAAAATATTATATCGATGCTCTTAAAAAAGGAGGAAAACCTAGAAATTGATCTAGGTTTGAGTATATTGATTAGTAATAATAAAAAGGAAAGGACTGAATTCAAAAGCGGCTTTACTTTTCTTTAAGCTAAGCTGTCGGTCATTAAAAATAAATAAAACATCATGGTTAAAACTTTAAAAAAAGTACTTCTAAGTTCGCTTTCAATTCTTGGCATCAGCTTTATATTTTGGATTGTGCTACTCCTCAATCCATCTTTGTCTTATGCGAATAAAACTACATTTGACTGTATAACAGTTTATCACAATCAAGATTTAGAAGAACAAACAGAATCTGTGATCAGAAATGCAGTTAATATTATAAGAAGTTCAGAATTGTTCAATGAAGAAACTTTGATAGAATTGTGCTTGAACGATGATAAGCTATATCCTTACCTTAAACCACTGGTAGGAGGACCAACTGCCTATTCAATGCTTGATAAAACCGTTTTCAAAAATTGCAAACCGAAGTTCAATGAAAATGTAGCAGAGTACCAATGGAAAGTAAACAATTATGAACTCAGGAAATTCAATTTGACTTGGCTTTTGGCGCATGAGTTCACCCATAATCTGCAGTATCAAAACAATAGAAATTATGTGATTAAAAGTACCTTAGGCAAAATCAATTGGAAGCTGGAAGGACATGCGGAATACGTATCGCGAGCCTTTAAAGATGATGGCATTTTAAAAAGTAAAATAGAAAAATTCTTAATTGAAGAAAAGAAAGAACACCCAGGCTTACCGGTCTTTGAACTCGAAGACGGTACCAAGCAAATTCTTAGCTATTATAAATATGCTTTGATTACTCAATATCTAATGGAAGAAAAGGAACTAAGTTTCTATCAATTCTGTGAACATGAAGTAAACGTTGAAAAGGTCTATAAAGAAATGATTGAATGGTGTAGAAAATAATAGATGTTAGGAATGGCACAAGTGCCCGATTTCAACGAATAAAAAAATACATGGATTGTCAACATATAAAAGAAAAAACGAAAGAAGACCAACTGTAAGCAATCTCCCACCAAAAAAGAGCATTCAATTCGGAAAGCCAAAGGAGGAAGAAAGTGCTTAGAAAAGAAGTTGTAACAATATATATTTGAATATCTACCAAAATTCTCTTGCCTCCTAAATCCCAATTAGGACGGTTTTAAGCAGAATAGCCTGATAGAATGCCCGATTCGCTACGATCAAGACCCTACAATAATAGTATAAGGTAAATATTTCCTAACTTGCGAAATTTAACCTGTCCCCCTGTTCCATCATTTTTTTTTGGTTGATTGAGTTAAAGTGGTGAGAGAAGCATAAAATTGTTTAGATGAACTTTAGAAATTTAAAATTAGTAGATCCAATAGTAAAAGCCATAGACGATAAAGGATATAAAATTCCTACAAAGATACAAGCAGAAGCAATTCCTAAAATTTTAGAAAGGCAAGATATCTTAGGAATTGCGCAAACCGGAACTGGAAAAACTGCTGCATTTGCCATTCCAATTATTCAGCTTATTTATCGAATAGATGGAAATACAAAAAAAAGACCGCCTTTAAGAGCCTTGATTATTACCCCCACCAGAGAGTTGGCAATCCAGATAGACGACAATATTAGAGAGTATAATAAATATACGAAAATAACCCATGCGGTGATTTTTGGAGGTGTGAGCCAAGGTTCGCAAGTACAAGCATTAAAAAGAGGAGTCCAAATTTTAGTCGCTACTCCAGGTAGACTTTTAGACCTAATTGATCAAGGATACATAAAACTAAATGAAATTAAAATCTTTGTACTTGATGAAGCGGATCGGATGCTTGACATGGGTTTCATTCATGACATTAAAAAACTGGTGAAGATATTACCTGCGAAAAGACAAACTTTGTTTTTTTCCGCTACGATGCCAGACCATATCATAGCTTTATCGAAAAACATGCTCACCAATCCTCAGAAAATTGAAGTGGCAAGAAAATCATCTGTAGCTGAAGCAATCAAACAATATATTTACTACACCAACAGAGAAGATAAAGTCAAGTTGCTTAATCATATTTTGAAAGATAAAAAAGAAGAGCAAGTCTTGGTGTTTGTCAGAACAAAACATGGAGCGGATCGATTGGTAAAAAGGCTGAGAAAATTCAATCTGAAAGCAGATGCTATTCATGGCAATAAGAGCCAGAATCAAAGACAAAAAACACTGATTAGCTTTAAAGCGGATATAACGAAAATATTGGTCGCAACTGATATAGCAGCAAGAGGAATAGACATTACCAAACTCAAATATGTAGTGAATTTTGATATTCCAAATTTACCAGAAACCTATGTGCACAGAATAGGCAGATCTGGAAGAGCCGGAGAGAAAGGAATAGCCATTTCAATCAGTGAACCCGAAGAAAATATCTTTGTAAAAGATATAGAGAAGCTTATAAAGAAAACCATTGAAAAAGTAGAAGATCATCCATTTCCGCAAACAACAAAGCCCATGACCCTTAAGGAGAAGAAGGAATGGAACAAAGAAAAGCAGCTTAAAAAACAAGAGTTTATAAAGCAAATGCGAAATAGAAAAAATAGGCGGTATTAATCCTATCGGTTTTGTTGCGAAATTGCGAAACCAAGGCCCAAATAGATCAATGACAATCCAAAAATTATGTATGAAAAATTTCAATTGTCAAAGCCTATAAAAGGCAAAGAGCAACTGGTAAAGATGCCAGACGACACTCGTATTCATACAATTGATTCAGGCAGTGGCAAAACCACAATTCTACTGGCACATGGTTATGGATTTAGCAACATTGAATGGAATATCATTGTCGAACGTTTAAATCAATTGAACTATCGAACAATTGTATTTGACCAGCGCGGACATGGAAAGTCAAGCATCGGCAAAGATGGGATCAGTTCAAGCTCGATGGCCTCAGATTACAAGAACCTTATTAAGCACTTCAATTTAGAAAACTGCATATTGGTTGGCCATTCGATGGGAGGTTTTTTATCCATGAAATTCCTACTGGACAATCCTGATATGCAAAACACAAATGTCAAGAGCTGTGTGCTCATGGCTACTTTTGCAGGGGAAGTAAATAAAAATAATTTTCAAAACCGCTTACAAATTCCATTGATCAAATCGGGCATATTGCAAATGCTTGTAAAGTGGAAACCTTTTGGAAATCAATTTGGAAAAACCCTGTTGGGAGAAAACCCTGATCCAGAAATCGTACGTGTAATTCAAGAAATATTTTTGCAACAAGACCATTCAAAACTTGTTCCTATATTAAAAGCTTTTGGAGATGAAAGTTATTATGATAGTTTGAAAAATATAAAATTACCTTGTGCTGTTGTTATTGGTGATAAGGATGCCACTACTCCCCCATTTCATACGGACAGTATCGTAAAAGAAATTCCCAACTCCACCAGAATTGACATAAAAGGCAAAGGACATTGCTTGAATGTTGAAGCGCCAGAAGAGATTATTAAAGCAATTGAGTTGATGGATATTTAACAAAATAAACAATAAACATCATTATTGTTTATTCAATGCAAAAATCAATTTAGGTGAACTTTTATATAAACGGATTGGCTGTATGTTTGTGAAGCATTCTACGCATTTGCAACATAGAAGATTGAGTAAAATACGAGATGGACAAAGAACTTATTTTCAACTTTAAAACAGATATTTCTGAAATTAAAATCCCAGAGAAATTCAACAATCCATTTGGAGACAATATTCCTGAAATTGCAAAAGTAGCAGCGAAAGAATTTCAACAATTTATTGATTTTGAATCTCAAGAATGGAACTATGACTTTCACAACCAAAAGGGGAAAATGTTTGGAGTCCTTGTGATTCAAAAGGCAGATAAAACCTATCACTATTTAGGAACCGTTTCCGGAAAATTACCCGGGAAGGCAGTTTGCAATAAGTTTGTTCCTTCCGTATTTGATAATTCCGTTGGTGATTTTTTTATTAACAAAGGCATGACCGGATTGACAGAAATTGGCAATCAAATAAAAAGAATCAAAGATCCTACAGAGATTAATTTACTAAAAGAAGAGAGAAGACAAAAATCAATTGCGCTGCAACATAGACTTTTCGAGAATTATCATTTCTCAAATCTTTCTGGAGAATCGAAAAACTTATTGGAAATATTTGAGCTTTCATCAAACGGAATTCCTCCTTCAGCAGCTGGTGAATGTGCAGCTCCGAAATTACTTCAGTATGCCATTAACCATCAATTGAAGCCAATCGCTTTGACAGAGTTTTGGTGGGGAGGTTCTACGAAGGAAAAAGAACATAATATTTTCTACCCAGCTTGTAAAGACAGATGTAGGCCAATTTTAGAATACATGTTGAAAGACACCAATCTTTTTGTCAAAGCATCTAGAAATCAACTTTAAAAAACATAGAATGATTGCACGAATTTGGCACGGAATTACTAAAGCAGAAGACTGTGAAGAATATACTCTTTTCATGAAGTCGGAAGCAATTCCAGATTACAAAAAAACAGAAGGTTTTATAAAGCTAAGCTTCTTAAAGCGAATAGAAGGGGATGTTGCGCACTTCAACTTGATAACTTACTGGGAAAACTTAGCAGTAATAAAAAACTTTGCAGGCGAAGATTATGAAATCGCAAAATACTATCCCAAGGACAAAGAATTTCTACTTGAATTTGAGGAAAAGGTCATACATTACGAAGTGTTTGCCGACGAATAAAGTGGATCTATCTAGACTACAATATCCTAATTGAATCTACTTGTTCGCTAGACTTAAAATCTATTAGACTAAATAAAGACTATGAATAAATCAATAGTACTAATTCTACTTTCCGTGTTCACTAACATTGCCTGTTCACAAAACAAGATTAAAGTCGAAAATTATACTGAAACTAAAGTTGAAAAGAACTTAACCCTTCAGCTTGGCAGTGCCATGAATTTGACTGTTAAACAATTGGATAAAGAAAATGGCTTTAAGGTTTTTGGTTTAAAATCTAAAGAAGTTGAAAACTACAAATTCAGAGATACAATAATCACTTTTGATCCAATGTTCAATTATGAAACTTTTGAGTTAATAGATCCAATACCATCACCAGGCAACAAAGAAATTCTTCTATTTAAAAAGAAAGATGTAGAACAGTTCCCAGCTAATTTCCAAGAAATAAAATTAGTCAATTCTGATAACGCAGAATATCAACTAACGAGCTTCTCGGTAGAACTAATTGGAGGTAGAAAACGAGGCATTTATTTTGGTCAAATGGGAGCATCAGATATAAAAGCACTAAATGAGAAAAAGCAAGAATTGTTTGAATGGATGTTCGAAGGCATTAAAAAAGGAGATAAAATATCGATAGGGACTTTAGTATTTAATATTGATGGGAAAAACAAAGTAATCGGTGATACCATAAGCTTTATACTAAAATAAAATTGAAAGTATTTCTACATCGAGATTTATTTTAATGCTCTTCTTTTATTTCCAAATATTGGAAAATTCGATTGTTTTTAAAAAAGCTTCACGGTAAGCCAAACCCAATGGCAATTTATTATTGTCTACCGTAATTTCACTTTGGTTAAATGCTTCTACTTTAGAATTGGCTACAACGTAAGAGCGGTGTATTCGCATAAACTTATCCTTTGGTAATTTCCCCATACAGGTCCTAAGATTTCCCCTCACGGTATACTTAGAGGACTTGGTATGTATAAGTGTATAATCCTTCAGACCTTCCAGATATAGAATATCATTAAGATTAATCTTGTGATTAGATCTATTGATCTTAAAAAAAACATGCTCTTTAATAGCATTAAAATTCTCCTTCTGCGTTTCATTTCTCGAACGATATTTATCAACAGCTTTCAAAAATCGGTCAAAGCCAAATGGCTTTAAAAGATAATCCAAAGCATCCAATTCGTAGCTCTCAATAGCATATTCTCGATAAGCTGTAGTCAGAATAATAGCAGGAGGATTCCTTAAAGATTTGATAAAATCTAGTCCCGAAATTACTGGCATATTTATATCTAAGAAAACCAAATCTACCTTTTCTTCTTGAAGTACATCAAATGCTTTTAAAGCATCATGGCAAGAAGAAACAACTTCAAGTTGTTTAATCAAACTTGTGTATTTTTCTAAAATTTGAATAGCTGGAATTTCATCATCAACCAAAAGGCATTTTATTTTTTTCATAGTTCTATTTTAATGCTTACCTCCACGCAATATGATTTCTCCGTTTCTTCAATTTGAATCGAATGGGTATTAGGATAAGTGATTGCCAATTGCCTTCTTATATTGCTCAAACCCAATCCATCCCTATGGCCCTCCCTTTTTGCCTTATGAGAATTACTTTTAGTATTCCACACCCTGCACAAAACTTCATCATTTTTTTCATTGATTTCGATTTTTACAATCGCTTTTTCTATGTCCTTTCTCACGCCATGTTTAAATGCATTTTCAACCAATGATAAAAAAAGAAGTGGTGAAATAGGAACGCTGAGGTCACCTGCTGCATCAAGTTTCACCTCTAAGCGATCTCCATATCGTATTTTTTCCAATGCTAGAAAATGTTCGATAATGTCGATCTCTTCGGTTAAAGGAACAGTCTTCTTTTGACTTTTATAAAGTACATAATCAAAAATGCCTGATAATTGCAAAATCATACCCGGTGCTTTTCCAGATTCGGTTATCACTTGTGCATAGAGATTGTTCAAAGTATTAAATAAAAAATGAGGGTTTAGCTGAGCCTTTAAAAATTTCAATTCAGTAGTGAGCTGTTCATTCTCTAGTTCTTGAATTCGTTTTTGCTCATTGATACTATTCATATGAGATTCCCATGCTAAAAGTATCATTGCAGGAGAATAATACTGAATGACTCTTCTCAAATATTGATTTAAAGAAATCGCTTCCACTTCCCATTCCCCTAATTTATGGAACCAAATAATATCATTAACCTGCATAAACAAGTAGAGTAAAATTGAGGTAAGAATTAAGCTAATTGTAAAAAAAACATATTTTTCAGTTCGAAAATAAAACGGTATGTAGACATACATTAGGCTATAATAAGCGGTCATGTAAACAGCAACATTAAAAAGATTGATAATTAAAAAAGTCTCTAAGTGTTCACCGCTATTAGATTTAATATAAGTCCAAACAATATAGATCAATATCCAAAATGGTGCATGTCTTTTTAACTCCTTCATCTACACAAATTGCAATTCTATTCCAATTTTTGCAAACATAGTATACCATCAAGGGATAAGTGTATACCAATCGGACAATGCTGCTCTATTCTTACCAAATTAACCCTATTTATACAGTTTTTACTTCTTTGTATAATTACAAGTTCTATCATCAGGTTTTGGAATAAATTAGTTATCAGAATTCAAATTTTTAACCTATAAGTTCATTCAAGAAAGGGATGCAAACAGAACACAATAATTTATCAAAGTCCGGCTACACCCAAAGTATCATTCGCACAAACCTTTCTTTAAATCGCTTTCATTATGAAGTACATCGTACTCCTATTTTTATTCATTGCATTTGACAGCTCCGCTCAAAATTTGCTTACGATATCAGGAACAGTAAACGACGAAAATGGCGCAGCAATAGAATTTGCAACTGTCGTGTTGAAAAGTAAAGTCAATGAAAAGCTAAGTGGAAGGACCAGCGATCAGAAAGGCAAATTTAAGTTTGAAGTAAAAGAAAAAGGGACTTATCTTCTTCAAGTGAGTTTCATCGGTTATGAAGAATGGAAACAAGAAATAAGCTTGACAGAATCGATGAATGTCGGAGTCATAACAATGAAGACTTCATTGAGCACGCTAGAGGAAGTAGTCGTTACTGGACAAAGAGTCATTATCGAAAAACATGATGACAAATTAGTATTCAATGTAGACCAAAGTCCGGTGAAAGAAGGATTTGATGGCATGGAAGTTCTGGAGCGTGCTCCTAGTATTTTAATTGACAGCAATGAAGGAATATTGATGCGCAATCAAGCTGCAAGAATATTAATCAATGGCAAACAATTAAACTTGACTGGCGAAGAGCTCGCTGTTTATATAAAAAGCATTCGCTCAGAAAACATAAAAAGCATTGAGATCCAAACCAACCAAAGTTCTTCTACTGATGCCGAATCTACTGGTGGAGTCATCAATATTATTTTAAAGAAAAGGCCCATTGGTTTTGATGGAACGGTACGCAGTGAAATAGGAACACAAGGCAATGGAACGCATAAATCTGTTTCTGGTATAAACCTCAATTATGGTGCTCAAAAATGGAATCTATACAGCTCTTTCAACAACACCTATCACATAGATCAAGGTTTAGAAACTGTTGGAATTGAATATTTTGGCAACGATGAGAAATATAAAAATGAAAGTGTATGGGATTACGTCAGAAGAAGATATACCTACCGGGCGGGAATGGTCTTTGATCTGGCTCCCAGACACATCATTGGTTTGGAGTATTCTGGGTCTAGTTATGAAAACCAAATAGATTACAAGGGGATTTTGGAATTGAGGAATACGGATTCTTTGTTGGTAAAAGGTAAAAACAATATTGATGATGATATAGTTGGAAATGACCTTCAAAATATTGCATTCAATTATTCTTGGACCATTGATTCCACGGGTGGTTTTATAAAAGTATTTTCAGATTATTTGAGTCAAAAATACTTTTTAAAAAACCAAGTTTCATCTACTTATGAGATTGGAAATAATGCAGACAACACGGAAAGAAATTTCTCTAAAGCAGGAACTATTATCTACACTGCACAAGCAGATTTAGAGAAAAAACTAGGAAAAGATATTGGATTACAAACTGGTTTAAAATACAGCCAAATCGAAAGAGACAATACGCTTGATGCCGCTACCTTAACTGATGGAGAATGGATAAATAATATAAACAGAACTACTGCATTTAGTTTTGTAGAAAAAATTTCTGCAGGATTTTTAACGCTTAGCAAAAAGATCAAAGAAAAGAATTTTGTAAAAATTGGATTCAGGGTGGAGCATACCGACTTGTATCGTTTGGACAAAATCGACCTGTCTGAAGTGCGGCAGAATTACATCGGTTTTTTTCCTTCTCTTTTTGCCTCACGTGATTTAAAGAATGGAAATATTATTTCTTTCAATTTCATCAAATCATTGCGTAGACCTGGTTTCCGATGGTTGAATAATAATGTCATTAAATTGAACGATTTTAGGTATCAACTAGGAAATCCAGATTTACGCCCAGAGTACAAACACAATTTGGAATTGGGAATCAAACAAGAGAAACAAACCTTCTCCCTATATGGTCAATTGATTACAGAATCTTTAAACGGAAACAATTTTCTGGATGAGAACAATATCTCCTATTTTCAAGTCACCAATTCAGGAAAAGAATTGGAGGCTGGTCTTGAATACAATCGATTTGGGAATATCAAAAGTTGGTGGTTTTTAAAAGTAGCTTCGAGTTTATATTATAGACAATTCACAGAAGCTTCAGGCGACCTTAATTTCCAACAAATTGGTGGAAACTTGAGCATTTCCAGTAATTTTAAAATGGGAAAAACAGCAAGTTTCGACATCTCAAGCAATTTCGTTTCACGATCAGAAGGATTATATTATGCTCAACTCCCCTTTTCTCGGGTCCATCTTACCTTTCAAAAAAACTTCTTTGACAAAAAATTAAATGTCAGGCTTTACTTTGATGATATATTCGACAAGCTTATTTATAGAGAGGAACAACTCACAGATACCTTTGCGTCCAACTTCACTTACAAGGCACAAAAAAGAGCAGTTCGCTTATTTGTTTCTTATAATTTTTCCAATAAAAATGAAGTGAATAAACGTAAAAACGATTCTAAAAACGATGCGAAAAACAGACTTTAAAGGGTCTATTTTCAAGTCTGTGGGAGGAATCATTTACCAAGCCTTAAAGGAGTATCCAGCTATGAAAATTATAACAAAATCCCACCACAACCTTTGATGTTTAATCCACAACAATTAATTATTGTATTTGCTATAATAAAAACAACCATTTCATCTTTCTAATAGAGAAGTTGTTAAAATAAAGCAAATGAAACCTACCCTCACAGCAATAATTTTCTGCATCATTTTCACTACTTGTTCAGATGATGATGCTTGTCCAATTTCCAATAATCTAGATTTATTTGATGAGCTATGGACTACTTTTGACCATGAATACGCCGCTTTTCAAATCTTAGACAAAGATTGGGACAAAGTTAGAACCGATCACAGATCCTTAATAACTGAAAACTCAAGTGAAGCAGAGCTATTCCAAGTATTCAAATCTATGTTATTCGAATTAGAAGATGCGCACTCTGATTTGTACACAGATTCTAATCTTGGAAACATTCAATACTATTTTGAACTAACGAACAACTCTCCTAAAAACGATATCGGCTGGCTAGATTTAAAAGCATTGTATCTTGAGAATTTGGTGGAAACTTCTGATCAACTGGCTTACGCAAAAATTAAAGACACCAATATTGGCTATTTAAAAATCGCAGACTTTAAAGGGGAATCTTCGCAATTTGATATTGCGGATAAATTATTGACCACCTACGAAAATTTGGATGGAATTATAATAGACATTCGAAATAACCAAGGCGGAGCTGAGGCGAATGGAAAAGAAATCGCAAGTAATTTTATTGACACCAAAACGATTTACAGATACGCTAAAGTCAAAGAAGGTTGTGATCGGAATCAATTATCGGAATTCAAGGAGCAGGCCATAGAACCAAACGGAGTCAGAAATTATTTAGGGAAAGTTGTTTTAATTACCAATAAAAAGACCTTTAGTGCTGGAGAAGATTTTACTTTGATGATGAAAGCCACTCCGAATGTGATCCATATTGGAGACCACACCTTGGGCGGATTTGGAACTGGTCCCGTTACGAAAACCCTTTCAAATGGTTGGACTTTTAGAGTTTCCAGAAAAGTGAATTATGATTTAAACAAAAGAGCGATCGTAGGAGGAATTCCACCCGATGAAATAGTCACGATCACCCCAGAAGACAGCGACAATAATGTTGATCGAATTATTGAACGAGCCATTGAAATAATAAATTAATAAAAACTATCATTCCAATTAAACCTTCACTGGTTATTTCCGTCTAATTTTATGAACAGATTTTAAAATTGGACAAATATGGAATTTAAGACATTTACTACTTTAATGACTTTTGCTTTGCTAGCTATAGCAAACAGCGCATCTACACAAACACTCACTCAATTTGGTCCGGATGGTTTTGTCAAAATAGAAGAAGGCTCTGGTGGATTTATTGCTGACTTGGATGCGGGTGACCGATTTAGCCGTGATCACGATGTAGCAGGAGACATTAATGGGGATGGCATTCTCGACATTGTGATTGGTGCTCGTTCCGATGATGATGGCGAAACAGATGCAGGAGCCGTATATATTGTATTTATGAATAATGATGGCACCGTCCAATCCAACCAAAAAATATCAATGCTAGAAGGAAACTTTAATGAAACCCTTACTCAAAGCAATTTCTTTGGGTACGGTGTGGCTGGTATTGGAGATTATGATGGGGACAACATTCCTGATATTGCGGTTTCAGCCCCCAACACGACCAATAGAGGTTTGTACATCATTCATTTAAACAGCAATGGAACAGTAAAGAACTACGTAAAAAATTCAAATATTATCGCCCAAGGATTATCTGCAGTAGGCGATTTGAACGGTGATGGAAGAATTGATTTGGTGGCCTGTGATCCAAATTCAGATTCAGGCGGAATGAACCGAGGTGCCATCAGTATTTTGTTCCTAGATAATACATCCCAAATCATTGCAAACAATACTGTTACCATCAGTTCAACTTCTGGCGGTTTTGGGACAGGCTTAGAAAACAATGATATGTTTGGTGGAAGAGAAGTTGCTATGCTTGGAGATATTGACAATGATGGTACGGAGGAAATGGCCGTTGGCGCTTTCATGTCTAATGGTGGAAAAGGAGCCGTTTGGATTCTTTCTCTTGATCCCACTACTTTCAATGTCGTTTCTAAATTGAAAATTACAGAAGGACTGAATGGCTTTAATGATGAATTGGCCACTGAAGAAAATCCAAATGGATCTTTTGGAGGTCAATTTGGACATGCCATGTGTTCTCCTGGCGATCTCAATGGAGATGGAATTGACGATCTGATTACTGGAGCGAATCAACAAGGTTTAGGAGATGCCTACAT
>CALIAG010000399.1 GCA_938041325.1 uncultured Saprospiraceae bacterium
TGTGATGTCTGCAGGAGAAGGAAATGCTGGGTTTTATGTTAGAGGAGGAGGACCGGATCAGAATTTGGTTTTGCTAGATGAAGCAGTCGTTTATAATTCCGGCCATATGCTTGGTTTCTTTTCAGTATTCAACGCAGATGCCATCAAAAATACGACCCTCATAAAGGGAGGAATGCCTGCCTATTATGGAGGAAGAGTTTCTTCTGTGGTGGATGTACAAATGAAAGAAGGGAACAATAAGAATTACAGTGTAGAAGGTGGAATTGGACTAATTGCTAGTAGATTAACCATTCAAGGACCTATAAAAAAAGAGGTGAGCTCTTTTATTGTTTCTGCGAGAAGGACCTATGGCTTTGATTTGGCTCAGCCATTTATTGAGAAAACAGATTTTGCTGGAACAAACTACTATTTCTACGATTTAAATGCCAAGGTCAATCACAGATTTTCTGACAAAGACCGTTTGTTCTTAAGTGCGTATTTCGGTAGAGATGTTTTAAATTATAATTTTTCAACACGAGATTTTTTCTTCAATTTACCTTACGGAAACGCAACAGCAACCTTGCGCTGGAATCATCTTTTTACGGATAAACTATTTATGAATGTTTCTGCAATATTCAACGAATATGATTTTAGTTTTGAAGGAGGACAGTCAGATTTCTCCGTAAACCTATTTTCTGGCGTACGAGATTATACCACAAAAGTAGACTTCGATTTTTACCCAGCTCCAGCACACAGCATCAAGTTTGGATCTGGATACACCTATCATAAATTGACTCCGAATATTGCAAACGCTGTTTCTGGCGATGTTGAATTTACAAATGACTTGGAACCTAAATTTGCCAATGAAGCATATATTTACATTCAGGATGATTATAAAATTAGTTCAGCACTAAGTGTCAATATAGGTTTGCGGGCTTCTGCGTTTTCTCAAGTAGGTCCATATACTTCTAAAGTCACGGGGCAGGAATTTGCAGATTTGGAACCTGTAAAAACCTATTGGGGATTGGAACCTCGATTGTCTGGTAAATTGTCCACTTCTCCGAATTCTTCCATTAAGGTCGGCGTTTCACTCAACAATCAATACCTACATTTAGTATCTAATTCAAGCAGCACTTTACCTACAGATGTTTGGGTACCCAGTACCGAACTGGTAAAACCTCAAACGGGAATACAATATGCTGCAGGTTATTTCCAAAATTTTGCAGACAATAAATTCGAAGCAAGTGTTGAAGTTTATTACAAAGATTTAAATAATCAGATTGACTACAAAGAAAATTATGTCAACAATGTAGCGGAAGATGTAGAGGATCAATTCGTATTTGGTGATGGTCGTTCTTATGGTTTAGAGCTGTTTTTGAAAAAGAGAAAAGGAAAGTTTAACGGATGGATTGGTTATACACTTTCACGTACGGAACGCCAATTTGACGACATCAGTCAAGGAGCTGTTTTCCCAGCTAAGTTTGATAGAACACATGACCTATCCGTTGTATTGAATTATGATGCTTCTGCAAAATGGCAATTCGGTGGCGTTTTTGTTTACGGAACAGGCAATACTTACACACCATTGGAAAGTTTCTTTTTCATCGAGCAAAGTCCCAATATCAACTATGGACCAAGAAATAGTGCAAGAATAGATGCTTATCATCGCTTGGATTTATCCGCGACTTTTAATCCCAAGCCAGATAGCGTAAAGAAATTTAAATCGACATGGACCTTCTCCGTTTATAATTCCTACAATAGATTCAATCCGTTTTTTATTTTTTATGACACGCAAGCAGATTTTGATACTGGAGCAGCTCAGGTAAAAGCATTTAAGATTTCGCTTTTTCCTGTCATTCCATCTATCACCTGGAATTTTAAATGGAACAATAAAGAGCAAAAATAAAGAATGAAACTGACCAATAAAATAGCATTAGTTTTAACCTTGATTGCATTGATATTTACTGCTTGTCAGGAAGAATTTATTCCTGAAGTTCCAGTAGATGCGGAGCAGTATGTTGTAGAAGGTTACATTGAAGCAGGAGACAATGCACTCCCGACCTATGTGATGGTGACAAAGAGCCTTCCTTTTTTTGGAGAACTCACCGCCACGCAATTGAGTAATTTGTTTGTAAGAGGAGCAAAAGTAACGGTCAATGACCAAATCAATACAGTGGAGTTGCTTCCTTTGTGTTGGTCGGATCTTGCACCAGAGATAAGAGGACAGGTCGCTACCGCGCTGGGTTTAAATGCAGATTCTGTACAAGTGAATATTTGCATTTATATAGATGCTTCAAATTCCTTAAACCCGCAAGTTGGAGGAAAATACGATTTGACGGTTGAAGTCGAAGATGAAATATTGACAGCAACGACGACTATCCCATCGCATGTTCCTTTAGATTCCTTCAAGTTCATTCAACCTCCCGGCAATGATGGCGATACACTTGCAGAGTTGAGGGCCTTTATTACAGATCCCGCGGATGAAACGAATTATTACCGTTACTTTACTGAGATAAATGGGCAAGGTATCCGTCCAGGATTTACTTCAGTTGGAGATGATGCTTTTTTCAACGGTCAAAGTTTTGAATTTCCAATCTCAAAAGCGGAGTCTAGAGTAGATCCAGTTGGTCCCGATGAATTTGGCTTGTATTATAGAGGTGATACCGTAAGACTTAAATGGGCGAATATTGACGAGTTCCATTATGAATTCTGGGAAACACTTGAATTTAATTTGGTGAACCAAGGTCCCTTTTCCAGTTATACAAGAATCTCTTCTAACATAGAAGGAGGTCTAGGGATTTGGGGAGGGTATTCCTCTTCAGAATACAATATGATCGTTCCAGAGTAGTCTTATTCAAAAAGACTTTTGAGAATTATTCCTTATCAAGCTATTATTTTTCTTAATAAATTTATCTTCACAAAAAATCCTTTGAGTATTAACTTGTTTGATTGTTTTAAATGGATTTAGCTAAGAGGTTCTAATTATTTTTTGAAATTACATTGCATATATATTATGGAAAACAAAGAAGTTGTAAAGCATTCAGATATTAATATTAAAGTAGGTCTAAACAGTGATAACGTTCCTGTAGAAATAAAATGGGAAGCAGAAGACAATCCGCAAGCAAATTCTGAGGCTGGATGTAAGGGAATGATGCTGTCTTTATTTGATAAAGAATCAAGAGATACGCTGAAAATTGATCTTTGGACCACAGAAATGCAGGTCATGGAAATGGATAGATTCTTTTATCAGACCTTAAGAGGCATGGCAGATACCTATTTTAAAGCGACTCAAAACCAAAAATTGAGCACAGAAATGCAAAAGTTTGTACAATATTTCGGAGAAGAAACCGAAATATTGACGAAAAAGTAGAAAAAAAGCGATAAATCACTATATTTCATAATATATATAAGTTTCTGGCATACTTTTTTCAATATGAAAATCGTAATACTATTTGAAAACTTCGTCCCAATCACCGTAACTATGAAAAAAGTATTTTATTCCTTATCCGCGCTTACTCTCGCATTAATGTTTTGCGTATCTTTTTATTTCAGCCTTTTTTATCTCTTTAAAGTAAGTCCACAAATTGGATTAATGGTCGTTTCTTTCGTCATTTTCCTTGGAGTAGTGGTAATTAGAGATGAAGACTTCATTGCTGAGATCGAAGAATAGTCCTTTCTGCAAATCAATTTTCCTTTCTTTCAGTATTCCCTTGGTTTTTTCAAAATTCCAGTTAATTTTGCAATCGGTAAGGGCCATACGACCAGCTCCTTCTGAACTCCCCCAGGGCAGGAATGCAGCAAGGGTAGGAAGTTGAGCGGTGCGATATGGTTCCTTGCCACCTTTTTAGAATCCATCCGGATTTGAATTTCTTAAATCTTTGATGATTCAAAAGCGTTGTAAGCCTACCAATTTATAGTAGCCGAATTTTAATCTTTCTCACTTAATCAAATTATATTGGATTCTCAAATGCATATCAATTGAGCAACAGCTCATAAGTAGGCCGTCTTATTTATTCTACTTTATACATGGACCCTTGTTCACAGTTGATTGCCATTCTTTTTCAAACATTCTTTTGAATCAATATTTAAAAGAAACAAAACATTGAACAAATGAAATTCTTTATTGACACAGCCAATCTTGATGACATCAAAGAAGCAAAAGACCTTGGAATTTTAGATGGTGTTACAACCAATCCTTCTTTGATGGCGAAAGAAGGGATTTCTGGAAAAGACAATATCCTTAAACACTATGTCGATATCTGTAATATTGTGGATGGAGATGTAAGTGCTGAAGTAATCTCAACTGATTTTGATGGAATAGTAAAAGAAGGAAAGAATCTTGCACAACTGGCACCAAACATCGTTGTAAAAGTTCCGATGATTAAGGAAGGAATCAAAGCAATACGTTGGTTTACAGATAATGGAATTCGCACCAATTGTACTTTAGTATTTTCTGCGGGCCAAGCTATCCTAGCCGCAAAAGCTGGTGCAACTTATCTTTCCCCATTTATTGGAAGAATTGATGATATCAACTGGGGAGGAATGGATCTCATAAAAGATATTGCTGAAATATACGCCATCCAACAATTCGAAACAGAAATTCTAGCCGCTTCAATTCGAAGTTCAATTCATATTGTAGATGCTGCAAGGTCTGGAGCAGATGTTGTAACCTGCCCATTGTCTTCCATCACTGGCTTATTAAAACATCCATTGACGGACATTGGTTTAGCCAAGTTTTTGGCAGATTATAAAAAAGGAGAAGAAAACAGCTAAAAATATTTTCCATTTTGGAAACTGAGTCAACAACCGTTTTGGTTGTTGACTTTTTTTTCGCAGATTCGCGACTGAAATCTAAGAACTTATATAAAAAAGCAACAACGTATCGATATCTTTACTGCAATTCAGTATTCTAGAGATTAAGCTCCAGCGGAGGACGATTTTATACATAAGCTTAGTAAGTTTTAAAAGCTCCATAGGAGCGATATCTTTAAAGAAATTGAACGCATTAGAAATTAAGCTCCATAGGAGCGAAATCTTTATAGAAAAAAAGAATCAGTAAGTTTTAAAAGCTCCAGCGGAGCGATATCTTTATAGCAATTGAACGCATTAGAAATTAAGCTCCAGCGGAGCGAAATCTTTATAGCAAAAAAGAATCAGTAAGTTTTACAAGCTCCATAGGAGCGAAATCTTTATAGAAATTGAACGCATTAGAAATTAAGTTCCATAGGAGTGAAATCTTTACAGCAAAAAAGAATCAGTAAGTTTTAAAAGCTCCAGCGGAGCGAAATCTTTATAGAAATTGAACGCATTAGAAATTAAGCTCCATAGGAGCGAAATCTTTATAACAAAAAATACATGAGAAAAATATATCACCTTTCCAGCTGCAATACCTGCCAAAAAATTATCAAATCGCTCAATGAAGGAGAAGGTTTCGAACTTCAAAACATCAAAGAGAAAAACATTTCCGCAAAGGAACTAGACCGATTAGCAAAAGAAGTCGGAAGTTATGAAGCCATGTTCAGCAGACGAGCAATGAAATACCGATCTTTGGGCTTAAATGAACAAACCTTGACAGAAAAGGATTACCGAAAATGGATCTTAGAAGAATATACTTTTTTGAAAAGACCAGTTGTCCTTATTGATGATGAAATTTTTGTAGGCAATTCAAAAAAAGTAGTAGAAGCAGCAGTAAATAAATTAAACACTTAAAGACGAATAAAGAACAAATGATTCTATATCCTCAAATTATACAGATTAGATGTTGAGCAAAGAACATATTTCAGAATGGTTGAAAAGTTTACAAGATGACATTTGTAAACAGTTGATCGATGTAGACGGAAATGCAGAATTCACAGAAGATTTGTGGGAACGCCCCGAAGGCGGTGGCGGTCGTTCACGTGCCTTGGAAGGCAAACATATTGAGAAAGGCGGAGTAAACTGGTCTGCCGTTCATGGCCCTATGCCAGCAACAATTACCAAAGGACTCGGCATTGAGCCTTGTGATTTTTATGCAACAGGCGTTTCAATAGTTTTGCATCCTCAAAATCCCTTCGTTCCCATTATTCATATGAATGTTCGCTACTTTGAAACGAACACTGGTCTTTGGTGGTTTGGAGGTGGAATCGATGTCACGCCACATTATCTCAATCTAAAGGAAGCTCATTTTATTCACAGTACGCTTAAAGAAGCATGCGATGGTTTTGATCCAGCTTATTATCCGAAATTTAAAACTTGGGCAGATGATTATTTTTATTTAAAACATAGAAAAGAAACAAGAGGAATCGGAGGCATTTTTTATGACAGACTAGGAGGAGAGGGGGAGAAATCCAAAGAAGAATTGTTTGACTTTATGAAAACAATTGGCAATACTTTTTGTAAAATTTATCTTCCATTATTGAAAAACAATAAAGAAAGAAAATTCACAGAAGACGAAAAGGAATGGCAGTATTTAAGAAGAAGCAGGTACGTAGAATTCAATCTCGTTTGGGACAGAGGGACTAAATTCGGTTTAGACACAGATGGTCGAACAGAATCAATTTTGATGAGTATGCCACCAATGGCGATTTGGAAATACAATTATGCACCGGAGCCAGGTAGCCCAGAAATGGAAATGCAGGATTACCTTAAAAAAGGAATTGATTTTATAAACTTAGAAATTTAAACAACTTCAATGCTTAATTACAAAGCAATTGAATCGGTTCTGTTCTAATAATATTGGATTTATTTCCTGCTCGATCGACCATGTAAATCTCATAAATCAATTCATCAGTAGGAAATTCTGTCGAAGGCTCACAAGGAGGAGGACCTCCATCAGGAAAAATACAACAGGTCGTTTGGACGATGATGGAAACTTCGCCCGAAATACCATTGCCAACGCCTTGAACTGGAACCAAAGGTAAACTAAAAGTATTGTCAACAAAACCGGTTCTGGTATCCGTCAAAAATATATATTCGGTATTCGTTTCCTCTCCGATATCACCGTCTCCATCCGTAAAAGTAAAATTAATGACTACAGAATCCACAGTAGGAATGCTACTTTGAGTCATAAATGGTTTACTGACGCTTTTATACTCCAAAACAGGTTCAATTGGATAGTCGGGTGGACTAGTACAAGCAAATAGCATAAGCAATGAACCAATAATCGTATATTTGAGGAGCTCCATATTTTAGAATTTGTTGACCTTTATAAAACGAAAACTTACTACTTTTATTGAAGAGGTTCAAAAAAGGATTACAATTAATCAGCTATTCACATTTAAACATCTTCAACCTTATCACAAGAACTTGATTCTATACAAGTACAAAAATAGAACTTTTCACAGACTTTACTTATGATCACACCGGAAAACAGAAGCTTTTTTATTGATGCCGTGAGTCAGGTAAAGCCTAGCAATTTTGATGAAATTGCCTTAAAATTGTTTCAGTTTCAAGCCGTTCAAAACCCAATTTACAAACAATTTCTACAGCTTTTGGCCATAGATGTAAATACGATTAAAAAGGTCGAAGAGATACCTTTTATGCCCATTTCTTTTTTCAAAAGCCACGACATTAAATCAGGGAATTGGGAGAAAGAGGTAATTTTTACCAGTAGTGGGACAACAGGAATGACCACCAGCAAACACCCGGTTAAAGATTTGAGCTGGTATACCAATAATTGTCGGAGCAACTTTGCTGAAGTTTATGGTCCTCCAAAAGACTATTGCTTTTTGGCGCTTTTACCAGCCTATTTAGAACGGGAAGGTTCTTCCTTGATTTACATGGTCGATGATTTTATCCAGCAATCCAAATACAGTGAGAGTGGTTTTTTTCTCAATGACATAGATGAATTGTTGGAGGTGCTTTCAGTTTGTATTGACAAAAATATTCCAACTGTTTTATTGGGAGTAAGTTTTGCATTGTGGGATTTAGCTGAGCAAAATCCAAGGGATTTAAAAAATGTCATTATTATGGAAACAGGTGGTATGAAAGGAAGACGCAAAGAAATCACAAGAAATCAGTTGCACAATATTTTTAAAAATGCGTTTAAGGTAGAAAACATACATTCAGAATATGGAATGACAGAGTTACTAAGCCAAGCTTATTCAACAGGAAATGGAATTTTTAAACCTTCAAATACAATGAAAGTAAGTACCCGCGAAATAAATGATCCTTTTGCCCAAGGCGAATTGACCAAAACGGGGCTCATTAATATCATAGATTTGGCAAATATCGATTCTTGTGCTTTTATTGCAACAGATGATTTAGGTAAAGTCTTTTCAAATGGTACCTTTGAAATAACAGGCAGACTTGATGCCAGCGATATAAGAGGATGTAACTTATTGATCGACACTTATTGATTTTAAAAATTCAAACACCTTAGGATACCACTTAGAATGCCTAAAATAATTTGTACCGTGACCAATGATTTAAATTTTGATCAACGCATGATCAGGATTTGTTCTACGCTACAAGAAGGAGGCTATGATGTCCTTTTATTGGGCCGCAAAAAGCAGTCCTCCTTACCGTTGGATAAACAAATTTTTCAACAAAGAAGATTGTATTGTTATTTTGAAAAAGGAAAACTGTTTTATATCGAATTTAATATTCGTTTGATTTTCTTTTTACTTTTTTATAAAACCGATGCGATTTGTTCAATAGATCTGGACACTATTCTTCCCGGCTTTTTAGTTTCAAAACTAAAGAGAACGATATGCATATATGATGCACATGAATATTTTACGGAAGTGCCAGAATTAGTAGATCGAAATTTCACAAAAAAAGTTTGGGAAAGCATTGCAAATTTAATTGTGCCGCGCATTAAATATTGCTATTCCGTAGGACCAATTTTGGCTGCCGTATTGTCAAAAAGATATGGGAGTACATTTTCAACAATTAGAAATGTCCCGTTTAAAAGAAATTATACTACTGATTATCCAAAACCTTTTGACTTCAGTTATATTTTTTATCAGGGTGCATTAAATATGGGACGTGGTTTGAAAGAAGCCATTCTTGCTATGCATTCAATAAGTGATTTGAGACTGGTTTTAGCAGGAGAAGGTGATCTTAGTGAAGAACTTAGAGAACTGGTTAAAAATGAAAAACTGGAGAATAAAGTTCAATTTTTAGGCTTCGTAAAACCTGTTGATTTACCTCAATACACCCAACACGCTCATATTGGATTGAATCTTTTGGAGAATAAAGGATTGAGCTATTATTACTCTCTGTCAAATAAGACCTTCGATTATATCCAAGCAGGAATTCCTTCTATTCAAATGAAATTCCCAGAGTATGAACTCTTGAATAAAGACCATCCAGTTTCTGTACTTTTGGACGACTTATCTCCTGAAACCATAAATCAAACGATCCAAAAACTCATTTCGGACAAAACGCTTTACGACGATTTAAAATCCAATTGTTCTTTTCACGCTTCAAAACTCAATTGGGAAACTGAGGGAAAAAGCCTCTTAAAAATTTATAAAAATATATTTAGATAAAGTATCTATCTCAAAGCAAATCTCTAGGCAAAAAGGAAACGATACCCTCCAACATTTTTATTAAATTTGCGCACTTAATTAACGATCCTGATTATTAATTTAAAATCAAGTACTATGACAATCATTGATGGAAAACAATTGGCAAGCGATATCAAAGAAGAAATAGCGACGGAAGTCAAAAAGATTGCTGAAGCTGGAGGTAAAATACCTCATTTAGCAGCTGTCTTGGTTGGAGAAGATGCTGCTTCTCAAGCATATGTACGCAACAAAGTTCGCTCTTGTGAAAAAGTGGGTTTTAAATCTACAATGGTGACGAAAGATACTTCCTTGACTCAAAGCGAGCTAATGGATATTATAGACAAATTAAACAAAGACGATGATATCGATGGATTCATTGTGCAACTTCCATTGCCAAAGCATTTGGATGAAGTGGCGGTAACCTTAGCAATTGATCCTAAAAAAGATGTAGACGGATTTCATCCGATGAACTTTGGACGCATGGCCCAAGGTTTACCTTGTTACTTACCTGCCACACCTTTTGGAATTTTGCAAATGCTGGAAAGATACAAGATCGATGTAGAAGGAAAAGAGTGTGTCGTTTTAGGTCGGAGCAATATAGTAGGCACTCCAATCAGTATTTTACTTTCCAGAAAAGCATCACCGGGTAATGCGACCGTTGTATTGTGTCATAGCAGAACTCAAAATTTAGTTGATTATACAAGAAGAGCAGATATACTGATCGTTGCATTGGGAAGACCGGAAATGATTACAGCTGACATGGTCAAAAAAGGAGTCGTCATTATAGACGTAGGAATAAATAGAGTCGATGACGAAACGGCGAAAAGAGGGTATAGGTTGAAAGGCGATGTAAAATTTGATGAGGTCTCTAAGTTAGCAAGCTTCATCACACCTGTCCCAGGTGGGGTTGGTCCAATGACCGTTACATCATTACTTATGAACACACTAAAGGCGAGTCGCAAAGAAATTTATGGCTAAGAACGGATAAAATCTACGTTCATCTTAAAAGTAAAGGATGATTTTATTCCCGTGAAATACTAATAACACAACTATGGATTACATCAAATACCGATTTCAAAATCAAAAAGACAACGAAATCTTGCTCGCATTTCTTAGTGAGTTTCCTTTCAATACTTTTCAAGAACAAGAAGATAGTCTCGATGCTTTTATTTCTAATGCAGATTATTACTCCTCTCTCGACGAGGAATTGGAAGAACTAAAAAGCCGATATCCGTTCACTTTCCAAAAGGAAACCATCGAATACCAAAACTGGAATAAAATCTGGGAATCTAATTTTCAAGTAATAAAAGTGGGTGATTATTGCGGGATTCGAGCTGATTTCCATGATCCACTGCCTAATTTCAAACATGAAATCATCATCAACCCTAAAATGGCCTTTGGTACGGGCCACCATGCAACGACTTTCATGATGATTCAAAGTATGGAATCCCTTGATTATCAGGATACTAAATGTCTTGATTATGGTTGTGGCACAGGTGTTTTAGCAATTTTGGCGGCCAAAGAAGGCTCCAAAGACATCGATGCAGTGGATATTGAAGAAGCGTCTTATGAAAATACCCTTGAAAATTGTACCCGAAATGATATACATGCCGTTAATACATACTGCGGAACGATAGAAGCCGTTAATTCTAAAGAGTATGACATCATACTCGCAAATATCAATAGAAATGTGATACTAGATTCTTTCCCTCAGTTGGCAAAGATGCTAAAGCCCAAGGGAAAACTGTTGATTTCTGGCTTTATAGCTGAAGACGAACAAGTTGTTTTAGCTAAAGCGACTCAAAATGATTTTAAAATGTTAAAAAAGCTAGAGAAAAACAATTGGCTGTGTATAACATTGGAACGGTTTTGAGTGTTTTAAGATAATACATTCCCCAAAGTATAAATAACCTGAAAATCAACCATTTAACGTTATTATTTAATTTTTCAGGGTCGATGGTAAATCAAAACAACCAACCTTATTAAATTATTATTAATTAACTGAATATCAGTTGGTTGTAATTTTGGTTTGAATATTTTTTTGGACGCTTTTTACCATAAAACAATTACCCTAAAACGGATTTCGAAATATGTTTAAGAGAATAATCCTTCTAATTTGCGTAATCGCAACCTCCAGTTCTTTATTGAAAGCTCAAAGGTTAGAGCAGTTTTCAGAAAATTCAGGAGAATATATCACTCAATTAGAGACCTTTATGACTTCTTCCAAAAGAGAAGTGATGGAAAAAGCCTTTAAAGAGTTCAACACCGCTTTTTCAGGAGGATCTTTTGATGAAGATGAAAAAAAGATCATCATTGAGACTTCTAATCTCATGTTGAAACAGAAAATGACCGCCAGTCCTTATTTTCAAAATTATTTAAATGGCTTAATAAACGTAAAGAAGCGAGAAACTGGCGCAGATGACTTTTTATCTTGGCACTTGGTTTTAAAAGGAATATTGGATGATATTCAAAATAGAAAATTAAAACCGTTTAAAGATTTTGTGGCTTTCTCTTCCGATTTTTTCCAGTATGATAAAATTAAATTCTCAAAATCAGGGGTGTCATGGACGGCTCGAGCGGATAAATTCAACATGGTTTACGAGGATAAAAGACCTGCCATTACATATGAAAAATTAGATTTAGTAGGTTCCAGAAAGTCGGATACAATTGTCATAAGAGAAACAAGTGGAAAATACTATCCTGTAGATTTAAGGTGGATAGGACAAGGAGGAAAAGTATCGTGGGAACGATTCGATGACAAAGAAATCTATGCTGTCCTTGATACCTATAAGTTAGATGTCAAAAAAGCGCTTTATACTGTTTCCAATTCAAAATTATTCCATCCACAACTATTTCCAAATGGAGCTGTAACGGGAAGGTTTAGCGATAAAATAATAACTCAAAACAAAGCAACTGAAGGATCTTATCCTCGTTTTGAATCTTATGATAGCATGCTGGTAATCAGCAATCTTGGAAATAATATTACTTATAAAGGTGGCTTCAAATTACATGGCACAACAGTGTACGGAATTGGCAGTAAATCCAATAATGCCAAGATCTGGATCAATGATGAAACAGGTAAAATATTCACTGCAGCAGCAGAAACTTTCGTCATGCGAAAAGGAGAAAAAATATCTGCTGAGAAAGCTAAGACTACTGTTTTTTATGATACAGATTCTATTTTTCATCCTTCAGTAAACCTCAGGATTCTTATCCCCGAAAATGAATTAACAATGCAAAGAGGAAAACGTGGATCGGATAGAAATCCATTTTTCCTTTCTCAACATCAAATAAATGTAGACGTAAATCTTATCCGCTGGTTTATTGATAAAGATTCTATGATAATAGGAGCCAAAACGCCATCTTTTACCAGTAATAAAAGAAGTGCTACACTTGAATCCTTGCATTATTTTAAAGAAAGCGATTTTAGAAGACTTCAAAATATCTCTACAGTAAACCCTTTATCTTTGATAAGGGCTTATGCAGATGATCAAGGGACTAATTTTCTTGACGCAAATGGGCTCGCACAAAAATTCAATCCAAGATTTGATGTTAGTAGTATCCAATCTTTACTTTATGATTTGGTAGCACAAGGATTCGTTGATTACGATTCTGATTCTGAAATGGTAGAAATAAAAGACAAAGTTTTCCACTATACCAATGCTTCCCAAAAGAAAGTAGATTATGATGTCCTTAGGATTGTATCTGAATCTGATTCTACAAATGCAGTTTTTGACCTTAAGAAAAAAGAAATTTTAACGAATGGTGTAACGACCATTGAATTCAGTAATAAGCAAAATGTCGCCTTAAAACCCTTGGTCAACCAAGTGGTTATGAAGCAAAATAGAGACATGGACTTTGATGGAAGGGTCTTCGCTGGATTTTCAGTAATTGAAGGAAAAGACTATTCTTTTGAATATGAAAAAAATCATATTTTATTAGACTCCATTCGATATTTTGACTTATTTCTTCCAACAGATCAGTTGGATGAATTTGAAAAACCAATTGCACATTCCATTGGCTCCAGAATAGAGCATGCTTCAGGAGTTCTATTGATTGATGCTCCTACAAATAAGTCAGGGGAAGAGGATATCCCAATGTATCCGAGTATGGAATCAAAAGGAAAGTCCTATGTTTATTACGATTCTGATAGCACATTTAACAGAGTGTATAAAAGAGATTCTTTTTACTTTGAGTTGAAACCATTTTCTTTCAACAGCTTGGATGATTTTGAAAAAGAAGCTTTGAGTTTTGATGGGAATATGATCTCTGCTGATATCTTTCCTAGCTTTAAAGAAACAATAACTTTACAAGATGATAAGTCCTTAGGTTTTATCACACAAACTCCAGGGGAAGGCTATCCAAACTATTTGTCAAAAGGTCAATACAAAGGAGAAATTAGCTTGAGCAATCAAGGCTTTTTAGGAAAAGGAAATATTAAATATCTAGGAGCATCTTTGGATTCGGAGGATATCATTTTTAAACCTAAACAGTTATTAGGGACGGCCAAATTATTTGATTTGAAGGAAGACAGACAAAGTGCAGTTGAAGTACCGCAGGCCTTGGGTTACGATGTGTCAATTGATTGGCGTCCATACTTGGATTCGATGTATATCAGGTCTAAAGAAAAACCATTTGAGTTGTTCAAAGAGGACGGTCATACATTAACAGGTTTGATGATTTTGACTCCAGGAGGATTGAAAGGTCGTGGAAAATATGAATGGGAAAAAGGAATAGTTTCATCAGATTTAATATCCTTCGGTGCTTTTTCTGTTCTGTCAGATACCTCAAATTTACAGATTAGAACTTTTGGAGAAGATGCACTTGCTTTCGATACCAAAAACGTAAATATCGATTTAAATTTTGATGATCAAAAAGGTAAAGTCAAAGCCAATGCAGACGACTTGATGACAACCATGCCTTATAACAAATACCAAACTTCTTTGAACGAATTTGTTTGGGACATGAAAGAGGAAACGATTACTTTCCAAAACGAAAACAACCTTCTTGGAACTTTCCTTTCAATTCACCCTGATCAAGATTCTTTGAGATTTTTAGGGAAAACGGCCTTCTATAATTTAAAAACCAATGAATTGAAAATTGGTGGTGTTCCAAGAATCCAAACTTGTGACGCCTACATTTCTACAGAAGAAGGAGATGTTGAAATTCGACCAGGAGGTTCAATGAACACTTTGACAAATGCAAGGATAGTAGCGGATACAGTGAGTAAATACCACGTAATAAATAGAGCAACAGTAGACATAAAAGGTAAGAGAGATTACAGAGCAAAAGGATTTTATGAATACAATATTGGAGATAAAAAACAGGAAATCGAATTTGCAAATATTATAGGAACAGGCGTAGGAAAAGGAGCAAAAAGTGAAAAGAAAACAGTTACACGAGCTACTGGTACGGTTGCTGAATCTGATAATTTTTACATTGATAAGAAAACAGAATTTAGAGGAAAAATAAGTTTAAGTGCAGAAAAGCAAAACCTTTCTTTCGATGGTTTTGCACGAATGGAATCGGCTGTGATTCCGAATGCAAATTGGTTCACGGTAAGTTGTGAGGCAGATAAAAAAGACCTTGCAATTGAATACAATGTTCCAAAAAATTATGAAGGAGAGCCATTGAGAAATGGATTGTTTTTAAGCAAAGAATTTTCTGCGATTTATCCAAGAGTCATGATGGGTTTGCTATACAGAAAAGACAGACCAATTCTGGAGGCGAAAGGAAAGGATAAAGGAATCTTCAAATACAATAAAATAAAAGATGAATTCATTTTCGGAGACTCATTAAAAGTGAATAAATTTTCACAAAGAGGAAACTTAATGACTTTGTCAAATACGACAGGAAAGATAAAGGCAGAAGGTAAATTCAACATAGGTTCTGGTTTGACTTATATGGATGTACAAGCATCTGGACAAATGGAAACATCTATTACTTCTCAAGGAGGAGCTGATGAAATGAATTATAAACTTTTGGCAAGAATGATGGCCGGAGTTAATTTTGAGATTCCTGATAAATTAATGAGAATTATTACCTTGGATTTAGAATCTTCAAGTTTTGATGCCCGTCCAATTGACTATAAAAAAGATGGCGATTTTTACCAACGTGCTTTGTCTGAATTTATATTAGATGAAAAAGCTTTGATATCTCAAATAAAGCAAATGAATAGCATGGGACTTGATTTGCCTAACAAATACAACAAATTTAAAATCTTGTTTTCTTCATTGCCAATGATGTGGAATTCAGAACTACAATCTTTTATTTCAGCTAAAGACCTAGTGGGTGTTGCTAGTGTAAATGGAATGAAAGTAAATAGATTGTTAAATTGCTTTGTCGAATTCAAAATGCCATCTAATGAAGACGATAGAGTTTATATCTACTTAAAATCTCCGAGTGAAAACTGGTACTTCTTTTCCTATAAGCAAGGAGTACTAAGCACAGTTTCTAACAATAATAAGTACAATGATACTTTGTTAGGAATGAAAGAGAAAGATTTGCAATTCAAGCAAGATGATGGTGAATTTTATGAAATAGCTCCAGTGAATCCTGGAACAGCGCAGATGTTTGTTAACCGCGTTAAAGGAGCACGAGGAGGAAATTAATATTAGTTTTTTTTAGTTATATATAACAGCTTGGAATTAACTTTTTCAAGCTGTTATATGATAATTCTCCCTAGAATTCATAAATATTCTGAACAATTCCCCTTTTCTGTTATTTACTTCAACCTTCTGCATAACTCATATTAGTATTTTTTGGTATGGTTTTAGAACATTTGAATGTGTTAAGCCAGAGCTAGGTTTATTATTTTGAATTATGAAAATATTTAATATGTAAAAATCTGTTAAATAACAGTTTAATACATTAAAAAAGGACTTAATTCCTACGAAATATCTTCTTCAAAATATACCTTCTTTTGCTTTTCAATTGAACATTTTGTTCAATTTTAGATGAACTGAAACGTCACCTTCTATGAAAAAGCACCTTTACATGCTGTATTTGCTGATATTAACTATCAGCGTAAATACCAATGCTCAGAACAACCTAAACGTAGGATTCGTTGATTTAACAACGGTTCCTGATTTTCTAAATATATGCGGAGATTCCGATACAGAAATTGTTCTAGTATCGGTAAACGGCTCTGATAACGCGGCTCGGCAAAATATTGTCGCAACCGCTAACTTATTTGAAGGAGTCTTGTTTGAAGGCTTCGATGCCGCAAATTCTTCTGCTGGAGTTACATTAATAAGTGCAGCAGATCCAACAGCACCAATCTTTGGATTACCGGACCTTCAACCTGGAGCAACTTCTAGTGTTGAAATTGCATTTTCAATTTCTGCAAAATGCGAATATCTGGATACTATAAATGCAAACAATTCTGCTTCAGTTTCGGATTTATGGTCTTTCTCATATGATTTAGGAGGAAGTACTTTTACCGAAGATGATGTTAATACCGAATATAAAGATGCTTTCGCAGTACCAAGTTTTACAATTGATATTGTAAACAATAACGGTGTAGCAAGAGTGGGGCAGTGTTACAATAGAGATGTTGTGGTTACAAACTCCGGATTAAATGGTTTTGTAGATAATACTATATACGAGAATGCTCAAGGAGCAGGTGTATACGTTTCAGCTTTAGAAGTAAATGGAATTCCGGTTACGATGACAAAAGTATTTGACATTGCTTCAGGAGATACCATTATTACTGCCACATTAGATAGCACACATTTTAAATTAAACACAATTGGTTCAGGAAATCCTGGAGATGGCGATAATTTTTTCGATCCAAACGAAACAGTAACCATTACGGAAACAATTTGTTTGGTTGATTGTGGTTTATCACGTGCATCTATTCACAGTTCATCTTGGGGCTGCGAAGGAAGGTTTTGTAACTCGATATCTATTTCCGATTTTATGACAATTGGACAAGGTGCTGCGAATGTAATTGTCACTAGAGGTGGAACCATACCCGATCAAAATACAGGATATTGCCAAGTAGGTACAATCTCCTTTACTATATCAAATCAAGGTGTTGAAATAGACCCAGGTTTTGCAACTATGACTGATATCGCTGCCGGTGTCGGTTTAAGTGTTTTTATGGACTTAGCAAATGGAGGATACAACATTACCTCTTTCTCAATTGCCGGTGTAGATATACCAGGCTTTATGTCCAATAACTTTTTGGATGGCGACCCGTTATTTGCTGTAGATCCAGATGGAGCTGGTGGTTTGTCAGATTGGGATAACGATGGATTTTTTGATGATTTAGAACTCAATCAATCTTTTGAAATTACCGCCCAATACGAATTTGATTGCGGCCAAGCACAGCAATTAGGTGATGATGAAACTTGTCCAAATGAATTTCTTACATCAATCGGAATGCAAATCGATTTTACCGATTTATGCCAAATGAGAATTCCGAGTGGAAATCAATTTTTAAGTCTACATGCACCTTCTAACTCAAGATCTTCAGAAGAAAATGTTACAGACCCAGATGCCTTTGTTGTATTCGATACTTTTTACATTTCGCATACTCAATCAAGAGCTGTAAATAATTTTGAAAAGAACTGTGGAGGCAATGAAGAATATAAAGCTTTTATTGTTTTACCAGCAGGTGTTACTCCAGTCATAACACATACTACTTTAGTAAAAGACGCAGGCGTACCTTTTTCTATGTCTTCAAATTTTATGAGTAATGATACATTCTTTATGGTATTCGATGCCAGCGTTACTCCTTTTATTAGTGGTTCTTATGAATTGGTTTTTGCGCTTCAAGCAGATTGTACTGCAGAAGTCGGACCTACAAATTTTCCAACACAGCTCTCATTCAATTGTCCAGAAGGGGGATGTGATTGTGAACATATTTGGTGGTGTGGTGAAATGCAAGGACCTCAACTACACTCAACAAATCCACCATGTGCATCCGCTCTTTGTCCGGTTGGATTACAAACGACTGGTTTTGATGTAAATAGAACATCTTTCGGATATACAGATACATCATATACTGTTGCCTACGATCAATCATTGGCAAACAAAAAAGTAGCGATTGCTTGTGATTCTGTTGAAATGAGAATAGTTAATCTAGTAGGAGATACACCTTTGACTGATAGTATAGGAATGGTCATAACTTATGATAACATTGATGGGACGATGTCCACTGATGAAACTTTCTTATTTGATTATGGAACACTTCGTATTACAAATGGAGGCTCAGAATATATTTGTACTGTTCAACCAGATGTCTTAACTACGGTTGCGATAGATAGTTCGAAACAACTCACGTTTGATTTAGATTCCTGTTTGATTAATTTCGGAATTACCTTACAACCCGGTGATACCGTTGAATTTGTAGCAAACTTTGGTTTGAATCCCGAAGGTCCTTACTTAGTGAACTTTAGAGACGTTCCTAACTTGAGAGGATATGGATATGGAAGTGTTGCAGGAACAGATTATGCTTGTGATAATTTCGGAGATAACTTTACCATTGCAAAGGTTCAATCCGTTTTTAATATTCCTAACAGCTTAAACTATCCTGAAGGATGTGAAGAAACATTCCTCGAATATAAAATATTAACAACCAATAATGGTTTTAGTGATTGGTTTGGAAATGAGTACAGACAAGCATTAAAAATCGATTCAATTACTTTCGATTTTGATACAGCATTCACATCTGCATTTACAATTTTCGAACCGCAGGTTTTTATAAGAAATCACCCTGTTCATGGCAACGAATTTTTTGATGCTCCAGCATTTGAATCATTTCCTGATGGACACTATGTTGCTGCTTACGACACCTTGACTGGTGTTCCTGCTTTGAATACAGCTCAAGGGGTAACTCCAGTTTTCAACTTTAGAATAAGATTGATTCCAAACTGTAGATCACAAGCTGCAAGTTCGAACGGAGACAATAGATTTCAAATGGATCCATCGATTTATTTTAATGATCGATTTTATGCGAATGATATTGGAGATGGAAGTTGTACTGATTATATAATTGAATCAGAAACTAGAAATGTGGATTACACCAATCCACCCGAATTGACCTTTACTCCAGTAACTAATCCTAACTACACTTTAGGAACAGATACTGCAGAATGGATCCTTCAACTTTGTAATGTAAGCTTTTCTTCAGGAGCTGGATTGACTTGGGTTGCGTTGGAAGACAGCAATGCTTTAGTCGAAATCGTATCCTTTGAAGATATCAGTGATCCGATGAATGTTAGTCAATTAACGTTTGATACGTTTGGAATGGTTGGAAACAATTATTTCGCATATTTAAATGGTTTGACCAAAGCAGATGGAATGGCGCCTTTAGACCAGATTTGTAATATCATTAGAGTAAGAGGTGTTGTGGATCGTTGTGGAACTACTGATATTACTGCAAGAGTTGGATGGAATTGTATCGCTTATGAAGAAGCAGACTGGACACCGGAATTATATCCTCCTTGTGAAGATTTAACAATGGATTTAAGTCTGACAACATTGACTGCATTTTTAGATGCGAATGTTGTAGAGCAACCTGCTGTTAATCCAGAAATTTGTGATACCAATACAATCGCAATTCTAGTAAGAAATACGGACAGAGGTATAGCCGAAAATATACGGACTCAAATTATATTACCACTTACTGGTGCTAGTTTTGTACCGGGGTCTTTTGAAGTGGCATATCCGTCGAGTCAGCCGTTTACATCAATAGCTGCAAATCCTACTTTTGTGGGGACAAATGCAAGAGGGAATATTTATGAATTTAGCGATTTCTCTCCATTGAGTGCTTTTCTTGATGAAAATGGATTAGCTGGATTTAATACCATTAATCCCGCGATAGATTCTAATGAATTCCAGATTAGATATAAGTTCGTAACAGATTGTGATTACGTCAGTGGATCCTTGAATTACTATAACTTTACTGGATTCCAAAAATGTGGAGATCCTACTAATCTAGAGACGGGAGAAACTTTACCAATTACAATTAATGGGGCTGAAATTGATCCTGCGAAAACATTTGATATTGCGTTTTCTGATCCTGGAGGTTTATTCCCAGGGCAAGTAAATACATTGTCTATTAGAGTGGAGAACAGAGGAACAGCACCAACAGATACAAGCGATAAAGTAAAACTCAAATTACCATTAGGCATAGACTATCAATTGAATTCTTCAAGCAGCACACTGCCAGCAAGTTGGACAATTGAAGAACCTACCAGTGATACAATTAATGGCTTTCAAATGATTTATTGGTGTTTGCCTCCAGGCGTACCTCAGTTTGAAACCATGGAGTTTTCATTTGATCTTGATGTACCAGATTACGATTGTAGTACCTCAAGTTTAGAAACAGAATTATTTACGATTTCTATTAGAGAATTGGCTTGTGCTTCACAAGGTATCTTGTGTGATGTCGAATTGATTACTTCAACAAATGTTGGGCAATTGACTGACCTTCCAATTTTTCAAAATAACTTGTCTTTTGATTTGAGCTCATTTAATGCAGTAACAAGTACTTGCTTGAATGCAAATCAAGAACAAATTTCTGTGGTCGGAAACTTGACCTATACAGGAGAGCCTTTCCCAGCAGTTCCATTTAACGTTAACTACTTTTTTGATTTTGCTGGAAATGGAATTTTTGATGTAGGGGATGTACAATTGGCCACTTTTACAGAAAATGGACCATTTGTAAATGGTGACGTAATCACATTGTCACATACTTTTGCAGCTGGCTTGAGCCAAGTTTGCTCGATAGTTGCGGCTATTGATACTGCAGGATTGAATTTATGTGGACCGAGTGAAACGCCTCTTGGAGAAATTCAACTTTTAAATGCAGGTGAAGATCAACTGTTTTGTGAAGATATGCCGACTGTAATAAATACAGCAGTAGGTGATGGCAATTGTGCAGGTGTATTTGGGTATACTTATAATTGGACCGCTATAGCTCCTGCTTCAGTAACAGACTTGAGCAATTCGACTATTCCGAATCCGAATTTAATGATTTCCCATAATGGAATGACAGAGGATACTTTGAGGTATGTTTTGGAAACAATAAGACCTTCTTGTGCTTCGGTTAATTATGATACAATCAATGTAGTTCGCGGAGTAACTGTAGATATTGCTCCATTCACACCTTTGACGATCAACTCAGGAGATGCCGTTACATTAACGCCTTCTTTCACAGGTTCTTCTTCAAACTTTACTTATGAATGGTCGCCAACGGGGTCTTTAGATGATGCAAGTATAGAAAATCCAGAAGCTACTCCAATGTCTACAACGACCTATTATGTTACCATTACTTCGGCAGCAGGTTGCTCAGATGTGGATAGTGTTTTGGTTAATGTAAATGCAGGTTTAGATGCGATGATATTTGTAGCAGATACGCTTATTTGTGAATCAGAAGAATTCCAATTATTTGCAAGTGGAGGAACTAACTTCCTTTGGGAGCAAGACCCTGCAAACCCTCCTGGAGCTTCATTCAGCGATCCAAATAGTCCAAACCCATTCTTTATTGGTGGGCAAAACGGATCAAGCTATGATCTTTGGGTTGTTGTGGTGGATATTGCAGTACCTGGTGTAACGGATACAGCATTCATAACATTGACCGTTGACAATATTATTTGTGATTGTGAATCAGTAACATTGAATAGTGTTGTAATAACAGAAGCGAGTTGTGGAAATTTTGATGGTAGCGCAACCGTAAATATTGTAGAAGACCCTGCAGATTTTGACTTTATATGGTCACCTGATATTGGAACTCCAAACGCAGATGGAAATACAAGAACTGATTTAATAGCAGGAGGATATACTGTTCAAGTAATTAATCCAAACGATGACTCTTGTGTAACAGAAGTTTTCATTGCGGTAAGCAACGAAGATGGACCTGATGCAACAGTTATTATGGCTCCAGCAACATGTGAGTCGGCAGATGGAAAAGCAACGATGTTCCCATCCAACTTTACTTATTTTTGGCCGGATGGATTCATTGGAGATGATAGAGCTGATTTAACTGCAGGGAATTACATCGTAACATTGACAGATCCAATAAACCCGAATTGCCCTGGTGTAATAGCTGTAGAGATTGAATCTGAAAATATTTTAGATGCAACGGTTGTATTTAATACACTTCCAGATTGTAATGCTTCAAATGGAGAAGTTACAATAAACGTAACAGGTGGATCCGGGAATTACGTTTACAGTTGGTCAAGTAATTCAGATACACAAACTGGTTTAGCAGCAGGAACATATATGGTTACCGTTTATGATGTAGATGCCGGATGTGAGTTAATCGTTCCTTTTGTGTTGGCGAATGATGTACCTGGAGCAGACGTAATGATCACGGATACCACGCATGTAACATGTAATGGATTGAGTGATGGTGCATTTGTCTTTTCCTTAAATCTTGATCCAGCCTTCGCGGGACCAGAAACAGTAATTATTACAAACGGAACAGATACCGTTACAAATACGAATTTACAAGTTGGAGAATATTGCGTACAAGTTTTAGACGCAAATGGTTGTATTGCCGGAGGAGCATGTCTTGAAATATCAGAGCCAGATTTACTGGAGGTTGTCTATGTGACAACTCGAGATTGTGAATCTCTAGGAACAATTACAACTTTGGTAAGCGGAGGAACTCCTCCTTATACATATGCATGGCAAGACGCACCAGGGATGCCTAACTTATCAAGTCGAGTTGACTTGGCTCAAGGCAATTACCCTTCAATTATTCAAGATGCAAACGGTTGTAGAGTAGCAGAGACTGTACCTGTAGAAGGATGTCCTTGCGAAGAAATAGCAACAAATGGAACTGTAGTTGTCCAGGCAACTTGTGGAAATTCTGATGGTACAGGAGAGATATTAATGGATGCAGATCCAACACTATTCGGTTTTACTTGGACGCCCGATGTAGGAACGCCTGGTGCAACTGGAAATATTAGATCAGATTTGCCATTTGGTACCTATCAAGTTGGAATTTTTGATTTGACTACACCAGAATGTATCACAGATGCTTTCGTAGTAATTACAAATGCGAATGGTCCAATGGCGACTTATACATCAACGCCAGCTACATGTGAAGCTGCAGATGGAACTGCAACTTTAAATCCTGCTACCTATACTTACACTTGGAGTGATGGTGGAGCAGGAGCAACAAGAAACGATTTATTCGAAGGTTCTTATTTTGTTACTTTGGTAGATCCGGCTGATCCCGATTGTCCAAATGTAATGGAAGTGATCATCGGCCAAGATAACCCGCTGATTGCAGATGTAGTTGTGAATACTCAACCAGATTGTATGACAGCAAATGGTTCAGTTACTGTGAATGTTATGGGTGGCAGCGGTAGTTACACTTACAGCTGGCCAAGCAATACCAATACCCAAAATGGTTTAGCAGCAGGCACCTATGTAATAACGGTAACAGATACAGATGCAACGGGATGTGGATTGCCAGTCATTTTTGTGCTGACAGATAATGTGCCACCAGCTACAGTAACTATAACCGATACCGTAGATGTTAGTTGCCCTGGTGCAGAAGATGGAAGAATAGATTTCACCGTTAATTTTGATGGAGCATTTACTGCTCCTGCAGATACCATTATTACTGACGGTTACACTACTTATACAAATGGAAGTTTGCCAGGTGGTGATTATTGTATGGAAATAAGAGATGGAAACGGTTGTGTAGCTGGTGGAGTTTGTTTCAAAATTGAAGAACCAGATCCATTGAATACAGACTTTTTAATTGACCCAGATTGTGGTGGTGCAGGAATGGTTGCCATAAATGTAACAGGAGGAACAGAACCATACACATTTGATTGGGCAGATTTAGATGGTACAGATAATATAGAAGATAGAATGGGTATTGGAGCTGGTTTTTATGCCGTAACAGTTTCAGATGCGAGTTCATGCACTGCAGAAGAAAATGTTGAAGTTCCAGTTTGTCCGTGTACAATACCTGTTTTGAATTCAGTTCAGGTTGTTCAAGCGACTTGTGGAAACGCGGATGGCTCAGCAACCATTGATTTGGATAGCGATGAGAGTTTATACGAATACACATGGACACCGAATTTAGGAATTGCAGGTGCAACACCAAATGTTCGTACCAATCTTCCAGCTGGTGGATACGTTGTAGAAATTGAAGATGCAGATCACGGACAATGTTTCACCGAAATATTAGTAGTGATTTCAAACTCTGATGGACCAATGGCTACCTACGAATCAACACCAGCAAATTGTTTTGCTCCGTCTGGTTCAGCAACCTTTGATCCTGATTCATTGAATTACTTATGGCCAGATAGTTTGATAGCTGATACAAGAAATGATTTGATGGCTGGAAGCTATTTTGTTACCATCTCTGAAGTAGGAGATACCGCAAACTGTTATAATGTAATTGAAGTAATGGTTGCAGACACAAATGCACTTGAAGTAACTTCAGTTGTCAATAGCTTACCAGATTGTGGCGTAGCAAATGGATCCGTAACCCTCAGCGTGACCGGAGGATCTGGCACATATGCATACAGTTGGCCAAGCGGTACAGACACCGAGACCAACCTTGCGTCAGGTGTGCATACCGTTACCATTACAGATCAAGATAGTACCATGTGTTCTATTGAATATACTTTCGCATTATCAGACAATGTTCCACCAGCAACAGTTTCAATCACAGATACGATTGATGTCACTTGTTTTGGTGCAATGGATGGTGGTGTCGTTTATGAGGTACTATTTGATTTAGCGTTTAACGCACCAGCGGATACGGTCATTACAGACGGTACCAATACCTTTATGAATAATAACTTACCTCCGGGTGACTATTGTATATTGATTTCTGATGCTGCAGGATGTATCGCAGGCAATGCTTGTTTCACTGTTGTTGAACCAGAGGATCTGGATTTACTCTTTGTGATTACACCGACTTGTAGCAACACTGGATCAATTGACGTGACTGTCAATGGTGGAACAGAACCATACGTTTATGATTGGGCAGATTTGACCGGAACCGATGATGTTGAAGATCGAATAAATATTGCTAATGGCATTTATGAACTTTCTGTTACAGATGCGAATGCCTGTTTAACTTTTGATAGTAACGTGTTGGTGCCATTGTGTCCAAATCAAGATACCTGTGAATACTTCGCAGGAGTTGATACAATGCTCATTCAGTTTTCTGGTTGTGATGTTGGAAATAGCGGAGAGCTTTGTATAGACGTTATGCCTTCTGAATTTGGCAATTTCAATATTTATGACAACGGTATTTTATATGATGGACTCGTTCAGGGATGTCAGATAGATACTGGTTACTTGTACGTATACAATGAATTAGCTGGCCAAGGATTTACTGGACCATATAACCTAAACTCATGGACAGTAGATGGCACAACTTACATTGCAGCATTCAATGATTTGTTTGGATTAGTAGATTCGATGAATGTTTGGGATCCTTCTGGTAACTGGACTTTGGATCAAAATATTCCATCAATTTTGGGTGGAAATCCAATGAGCACTTATTCTGCTCAGGTGATTCAGAATGTAACAGGTACACCACAGACGATAGGTGGAAGTTTCTTCACTTTTGCAAATGCAGTTAGCATTAATTTGGATGAAGGAACACACGAAATAATAGTGGTTGATACAGTTGGTGGATGTGCAGATACAATGCTCACAACCGTTATTTGTACAATTACAGATACGATTTCTATTACGATTATAGAAGAACAAATGGATACAATCTGTCTCAACGATATGGATTTACTTGGACCGATTGATACCATATTTAATATTTGTGATTTAGACAATGTTACTTTTGAAGTGATGGAGGATACCACTTGTGTTATCTTTACTGGAATTTCAATGGGACTTGATACTGCCTGCTTAGTTGCATGTGATACCTTCGGGGTCTGTGATACAACCATAGTATTTATCGAAGTTATAGAGATAGGAGAACCTGATTACAGGGATTCTATTTGTGTTGCAGAATCCTCCTCATTCGTCTTTGATTTGAATTACTTAGAAGTAGAAGGACCTGTCATTAGCATGACTAATTTATGCGAGGCCAATTATGGAACTTTTGTAGAATTTATGATTGATGAAGCCAATCTCGAGCTGAGTTATATTGGTGCGGGTATAGGACAGGATAGCGCGTGTATAGAAATCTGTGATGCCAATATCTGTGATACTATAGTCTACACGGTCAACGTGTTGCCTTGTTCTCCAGCAGAATGGGTTATTGACACCATATTTATAAATGAGACACAAATATTCTGTATTGATACTTCATTTATACCAGGTGACATTACGATCTTTGAAAATTTCTGCCCAGATGAATCTGGAGATATGGTAGACTTCTTCTTGAATCCAGAGACACTGTGTGTTGAGTATACAGGCTTAGAATTAGGAAAAGATACGGCTTGCGTTGTGATCTGTAATGCAGACAATATTTGCGATACGACTTACTTCTGTATTTTGGTGGTTGAATACTTTGACCCACCAATTGCGAATGACGATAACGATACGACAACAATAGGAACGCCTGTTGTGATTGATATTAAAGCGAATGATATTCTCTTTGGAGGAATTGACACGGTGTATATTCTTGAGCCACCTTTATATGGTACGATTGGTACTCCAGGAAATCCGAACTCAATAAATCTGGATTGTTCGGTGACCTATAATGCTAGTGATGAATTCTGTGAACGGGAAGATCAATTCTCTTATGTGGTTTGCACACCTACGGGCTGTGATACTGCTACAGTTTACATCTGGCTAGAATGTATAGACATTGTAATCTTTACAGCAGTTTCACCAAATGGTGATGGTTTGAATGACGTCTTTTATATCTCCGGTATCAAGGATTATCCGGATAATGAATTGACCATTTATAACCGTTGGGGTAATATGGTTTACGATGTGAAAGGATATCAAAACAACTGGAGAGGAACATGGAAGAGTGATAAAAACCTTCCAGATGGAACCTACTTCTACATATTGAAACTCAATGATGAAGACAATAGAGTATTTAGAGGCTACATTGAAATGTACCGATAATAAGATAGTTTAATAGTTAATAAAGTAAAAGCGGATTGATTGTAAAATCGATCCGCTTTTTTGTTGGCCAGGGTTAACTGGTTTCGAATGTGTGTGTTTTCTTAAAATGAGTGTTTAGTTCATGTATCCTGATAAATTAATGTTTAGAAATTATTTGTATAAAGGTTTGGATTTTTAAAACAGGCAAAACAGGTTAGATGTATCATAAAGCAAAGCTTCTGATAGGTATAAACTATACTAAAGACGTTGCTAGAATAGCAACACTGAATAGTGTTTCTTAAAATGATTTTAGAATAGTGTTATAGTGATTGGATTAAACAATAGGACTATTGAATTCTTAGCTGTAACTAAGCTCCTATTTTATATTTTAGTAGTTATGTAATCTGTATGGGGACAGATATTAATCAAATTTATAATATATATACTACAAATTCAATTATAAACTGTTAATGTTTGAATTACAGCAAGGCGTAGGACTTGTGATATTTATAAAATGATAATGGATTTTTGTGAGAATCCATTTGTTTTTGAGTAAAAACGTTTAAGATAGGACGGTAAAGCCAATTAATAATAGGTTAGAAATAAGCAATATATTTATTGCTTATTTCTAACCTAACATTTTATAACTGTGTTTTATTTTAATGCAGGTCTGAAGATTTGGTCAAACCGTTTTGAAGCTTTTGAATCAATAACTTTTCTGAATAGTACATAAACAGATTATCTGTTACCAGTTCCATTACAACTTCAGTGTTATGCAATTCCAACATTGATCGCAAGATCAACAATAGACGTTTGGTTTTACTAAACTGGACTATTTTATCAAACACCAATTGGTTCTCAAACTTACTGGTATGAAGATATATATTCTTTTCTGTGATGGTTTTTACATCCAATTGACTACCAAGATTGAGGCTTGAATTGATTACTGCATTCAACTGATAGTCGATGTATTGTGATTTTGAGTCAATGATACCATAGAGGTATTCAATGATAGGTTGCTCCCGCAAGGCGGAAGCCATGGTTATTGCTGTATTCATTATTAGGCGGTTATGCGTTAGTGATGGCCTCAGGCCATCTTAGTGACTTAGATTGTGTTAAAAAAGGGAGGGAGCTTTTTAAAGCTTAGGTAATATTTAGGTGTGAATTCAGCGTTCAAATTTTGTTACACTTCTTAAAAAGGCAAATAGCATGCTATTTTATTAAGCTCAATAAAAAATATTAAAGATTTTATTTTCTAATTTAAAAGAAGTTGATAACAAAGCATTTAGAGATTATTTTTCCAGATTATATTTGAATTTATTTTATTTTAGAAGTTCGATAAAAGTCGATTTATTTAAAAGAAAATACCTGGAATTAGAAAAAATAGTCAAAAAAAAAGGCTTGAGTCATATGACCCAAGCCTTTTTTGCTTGATAACTATTTAAAGTTTTAAAACCTTATTTGAACTTAATTGAGCCATCTATTTTCTTCTTGCCTTCAATAATATCCATTAATTGATATTCGGAAGTCAAAGTTTTTCCATCAATTTGCCCACCTTCAATGTCAGTCTTTTTAACCTTACCTGGCAAATGATAAATCGTCTTATAAGTTCCAGATCCGAAAAACATTTTCATCATCCCTAATTCATCTTCAGGAATAGTTTCTGCACCAGAAGGCGCGACGTTTCTGACCAACAGTTTTTTACTATATTTAAATAGATTGAAATCTTTCATGCTAGTAGGCAATAGACCACCGCCACCACCACCAGACATTGGCAATCCTTTTCCGCCCATTCCTTCGCCTTGAAGCTTATCAAAATTAGCCAAGAAATAATCAATATCTGCCATATCATCAAAATCAAGGATGAATTCAAACAACATCTTTTCCTGAGACTCACTCATCACGGTATGGATTTTCACTTTATCCAAAAACGCAGGATTGTCAAATCTGCTTTTGATCGAGTCTGGTGCATATTTCATATGCATGATAGAATCCACCTCTGTTGGTATTTTTACTTCCTCTTCCTTGCTTTCTACTTCACCTTCAACTTCATCTGTCGCTTCTTCCATAGCTTCCTCTCCAAAGCCTTTGAGCATATCTTGCATTCCATCTTTCATGATTCCACTCATATCGATGGTCATTACATATTTACCACTTCCATCCTTTTTTAAGAACATTTCTTCCACGATGTCAATACAACTGGTAAAAGTCATTAGACAGGTAGCAAGCAATAAGTAGCTTAATTTTTTCATATTTGAGTTATTGGTTAAATTAATAGTGTGCAATATAAAGGGATTTGCCTTCAATTGCCAGTAGATTTGTTCAAGAATGTTAATCGGTAAGAGGCTTGGTTTTTAATTTTGGATTGTCTTTTAAAACAAACTTTATCAAACAATATTGTCAAAAGTTTCATTTTCCCTTTTTTCCATAAAACGGATCATAGATTTTTCTTTGATATGATAAAGAGATTTAAACTCTAATTGTACATCTTGAATAAATTGAGCATCAACGATTTCTTTAATGCTTTCAAAACTATCAATCTGCATATTTCCCCTGAACTTGTACGTTTGTTCATACAACCCATTTTCAAATTTTACAGAAAATTTGTCGTCCATTTTAAAGACTGAAATTTTCAAGTTAGGGTGTTCGATATAGCCAATGATTCTCATTTCTTTTTATACGTTTTTAAAATACTTGAAGAAAGTAATTTATAAATTTCACTGAATTCTTTATTCGTTTTTAAATAGTCAAGATGTTTTTGAATAACAACATCGTCTCCTCTTCGAGCAGGACCAGTTTGCATCTTATAAGGTTGACCATCTTGGATTTTTCTTGCAGTTTCGCTGATCAGCGGTTTTAAGATTTCAAAATTTAAATCTTCTTTTTCTACCAATTGTTGAGCAATGTAATAAAGATGATTGCTAAAGTTGTTGACAAATACCGCTGCAACGTGAAGCTTGGCGCGTTCATCGTCACTTACTCTGTATACTTTTTCTGAAAGTTGACCTGCTATTTTAAAAAGCTTTTCTCTAAAGGTTTTGCGATTGGAATGTACACAAAACGGTACTTCTGCTAGGTTCACTGCTTTACCAATTGACATCGTTTGCAAAGGATAAAAAATGCCATACGATTTAAAGTGGTTTTTTAAAACCGTAGAGGATATGGAACCAGAAGTATGTACCACCAAACGATCCTTGCCGATTACTTTACTCAATTGTTCCGCTACTGAAGCTATTGCATCATCATGAACAGCTAAAACATATAGGTCTGCCGTTGGATTAATTTGGTCGAGCTTATTTACAGCCGTACAGTTTAATATTTTAGCTAGTTTTCTTGCCTTTGTAATCTTCCGACTAAAAACTTGCTTGATATTAAAACCTTTTGATTTCAACCCTTGGGAGAGATGAGTAGCGACATTACCAGAACCAATGAAAACGATATTGTAAGACATACAGTATTCTATTCAGCCTGTGCTTGCTTTTGTCGGATTCTCCAAATCATGCTCATTAATAAACCAAACATCATCATTAAACTTCCAAACCAAAAGAAGTTGATGCCAGGGAAAACAATAGCTTGTAAAACAATGTAATCTGACCGCGCTACCTTTTCTGCAATCTCAACAGAAAGCTTTTGTTCCTTTATGTCTTGGATTGCAATCGACATTTTTATACTGCCTGATTGAGGATCGATTTCTATAAATCGAAAATGTAAACCCATCGAAGGAATCGCATCCTTTAAATTGAATGGCCTTGAATCTCGTATTAAATAAATAGGAGAGGCCGTTTCTGTGTTCGAATTGGTGTTGTCTTTTACGATAATATTTGCACCAACAGCAATGTCTCCCTCTTCATTTTCATAATCAGGATGTTCTGGATCTGTATTAAAATCTTCGAAAGTGATTTCGAATTGGTTTAAATTGATTTTCTGATTTTGAGTAAAAGTGAAATCTTTATAATCCAGAGATTCTTCAAGATTATAAACTTCTTCAAAAATCTGTTCGGGTAGTTTTACTTTTACATTCAAGTCATTGACCATTACTGGATAACTGTACAAGAAATTTTTCCGAAAAACCAAAACCGGTTCTGCATCCCATTTTTCTTCACTCTTGTAATCTCCCAATTTTAGTTTTATACCCAATGGCAAATCACCTTCCTCAAATTTGTATTTTTCATGAGAAGGTTTGCGATTGATTCCTTCAATTAAAGCATAAAAAGAAGTTCCTTTTATCGTGTCCCCAACAAGAATTTCATGAACTTGATAATCAAGACTGTCTTCTACAGCTTTTGCATATTCCGTATCCACCTCAGCTTTAGGCAAGGAAGCGATGTAATTGAAGATGTCTTTGCCCAGGTATCTTTTTGTACTCGGATTTGAAGCAGCGATTTCTTTTCCAGCTTTATCATAAATCACGTTTGGAAAAATATTAAAATCTTCTACTACATTCCCCGTCTCATCTTTTTTCTTATAGTTAACTTCAAAAGTTCTATTGAAATTCCAAATCGTATCTTTTATATAAGTTACTTCATAGCCACTCATAGGCACGGGCATGCCTTTAAACAACATGATATTCTTTTTATAATCATCTTCAGAAAACCCTTCGATCATTCCTGTTTGCTCAAAAACATTATTGGAAATATGTGCTTTATTCAAACCGGATGCGAGGACTCCAATAATCAAAAGCCCAAAGCCCATGTGCGCAAATGCAGATCCTGCTAACTTTAGATTTCCTCTTGCAAAGCGAACCAAATAATCTAAATTAGAAATTATCGCAAACCAAGCCGACCAAGCCAGCAATATATATTGCCAAGCATATAAATCAATCCATGAAGTGGTAAAGAAAGTCATCAAGGCTGCGATTAATGCCACGACATAAATCTGAATAGATAATTTTTTAATGGTTTTATTTCTAGGACTTTCTTTGTCACTGTGCCATATAAACTGAGTGTAAGCCAAAATGTATCCAGCCAAAATCCCTACTGCACCAATACCAAAAAAGGCATTTAAAAGTGCAGGTGAAATCGTCATCAGATTACTGAAAACAAAAGTTAACATGCCAACGGATATTCCGCCTAGTAAAATCTGATTGCCCAAAGCACTCAGTTTATTCGAATCAAAGTCGACTTGTTTAAATCTGTAATATTGAGCAGCACCAGAAAGCAATGCTACAAATACAGCGATCCACAACTGATACTTATTATAATGTTCGATTGGATCTGTAATAACTTGCGCTTCATGCAATGGATTAAACAATTCCGCAATTTTATTGTAAATCGGAAGAGAGGTAGAAGCGGTTATTAAGATCGAAGAAAAGAATAGAACCAAAGTACCAATGAAAATCCAAAACTCTTTTGACATAGAGCTTTCTTCTTTGACCGGACTTGGAATTCCTTTGTATCTATAAAAGAAAGAAAATAATGCAAGTGTGAAAAAGGTTCCTAAGAACAACCCCAACTGAGTTTCCAATCCCATCTCTGTGAATGCATGGACGGAAGTTTCACCCAAAACACCACTTCTTGTCAAGAACGTTGAATAAATGATCAAGAGGAAAGTCAAGAGATAAAAAAGATAGGTACTTCTTATAGATTGCCCAGTATTTTTTGCGATTAGATTGGTGTGAATTCCACCCAATAAAATGATCCATGGAACCAAAGAGGCGTTTTCTACAGGATCCCATGCCCAGTATCCACCGAAGCTCAATGCTTCATAAGCCCAAGCGCCACCCATCAAAATACCGGTTCCTAATATTGCAGCTGAAAACAAACTCCAGTTCATTGCTGGTGTAAGCCATTCCTTGTGCTTTTTGGTCCATAAGCCTGCGATGGCAAATGCAAAAGGGACTATAGTAGAAGCAAAACCAAGGAAGAGCGTTGGAGGGTGAATGGTCATCCAATAATTCTGGAGCAAAGGACTCATACCCGTACCGTTATAAGTACCGACATAATCTGCTCGGTTGAACAAAGGGATGTCCATGACATCGCGGAGCAGCACCAATGGGTTTGAACCAATTTTTATTTCAGTTCCACCTATATAAATGAAAACACCAAGAATCATGGAGAGAATAAAGAATTGGACAAAACCTACAACAGCCATCACGGGAGCTTCCCATTTCTTAGCTGTTTTTATCAAGACAAATCCTAGCACGACATGCCAAAACGTCCAAAGTAAAAAACTACCTTCTTGTCCTTCCCAAAATGCAGAGAAAATATATCTGAATGGCAAATCATCTGAGACATGTGCCCAAACATAATTGTATTCATATCTGCGGCTAATCATCAGGTAAAATATGATTCCTATAATTCCAAATACCGAAAGACCGTGTGTAATGAAGGCAGACCGTCCGATGTTTCTCCAAGATCGTTCTTCAGAAGTTCCTGATCTTTGCGTTGCGAAGAAGTAGGAGAGGGTTGCCAGGAAAGCGGATACAAAACCCAATACAATTAAAAACCTTCCTATTTGGCCGGGGAGTAACTGTTCACCAATATATTCCATGAATGTTGTTCAATAGTCAATAGCACGATAGCTTTCTCAAATTTGATTCTGCTTAGATTTTATTATGATTTCTTCGTCCTTGTATTTTGAAGGGCATTTCATGAGCATTTCTGTAGCCAGAAATTCTTCGCCTTTCATTTTACCTGTAAGCACGATTTGCTCTGATTTCTCAAAATCTTGTGGCTTTTCAGAGAGCAATACAACTTTCCGTTCTTCTCCGTTTGTATCCGTTAGAAAAAAGCTGAAATAATTGGGATCAATAGCTGGGTCATACTCCATTTCTTTATCCTTAGAAAGCTGACCAGCGATCTTTACCCGACTTCCATTTTCCTCAGCATCTTTGAATGAAGAATAGCTGCTAACATCATTTGAAAGAGACATCAATAATCCGATTGCAACTGCGATCATTAGAATTAAAATAATGTGGACCTTTTTCATGTGTTTAAGATTTTTCAGCAATTAAAATATGCAGAAAAATCTCTGCACCCATGTAACCGCTGCGCTCTCCCATTATATTTTTTAATCATTCCCTTCGAGGGAATTTAGGATTAATAAATATAATGGTCGTTTCATATGCTTATATTTTTAGTTTTAAAAAACGGAGTTTTATTGATTTAGACTAAAACCATACTAAATTAACACAAAAATAAGGCTTTTTGGTTTGTAAAAGGGCATATGATTTTCATCCTTTGGTCAAATTAATCCTTCAATCAGCCGGAAATAAGCTTTTCTTTTTATTTTTGGTAGATAATGGACACTTTCTAAAGTAAAATCAAGTATTTGAATATTCACTTTGATGGTTAAAAAAAATGTAATAGAACTTAAGAATGTAAGCGTTTTTCAAGCGGAGCATTTGGTATTGAGTACCTTCGATTTGACTATTGAAGAGGGGGAATTCGTGTATTTGATAGGGAAAACAGGAAGTGGGAAGTCAAGCTTGTTAAAAACGATCTATGCGGCTCTTCCTTTGAAAGTCGGGACCGGATGGGTAGTTGGTTTTGATTTGCTAAAAATGAATCGTAAGAACATTCCTTTTTTAAGACGCAAACTTGGGGTTGTATTTCAAGATTTTAACCTGTTGTTGGACAGAACTGTAGACGAAAACCTCAAATTCGTTTTGAAAGCAACGGGTTGGAAAACGGAAGAAACGATGAATAAGCGCATCGATCAGGTTTTAGAACAAGTGCAATTGGAGGGAATGAAGGATAAAATGCCACACGCCCTTTCTGGAGGAGAAAAACAAAGAGTGGTGATCGCCAGGGCATTGCTAAACAATCCCGAATTATTAATCGCAGATGAGCCAACCGGAAACTTGGATCCAGAAACCAGCGACGAAATTATGCTTTTGCTCCGTAGTCTTGCAGCATTGCACAATATGGCCGTTGTCTTTGCAACACACGATTATAGGATTATAGAAAATTTCCCAGCGCGCATTCTCAGATGCCATCAAGGTACCGTCAAAGAAGAAGGAAGCCTTATCGGCTGATTTAAAAAATGAAATATTCCAATAGCATTTTAAATTCTAAAGAATATTTTCTTTTGATATAAGAAATAGCACAAGTACCACATTACAGCCAATACCACCAAACCATTCCAACAGTCAATAGCCAACTCTGATAAACCAATCGGATTCAAAACACCTTCTACAAAAATCTTTATAAATTTCCGCAAC
>CALIAG010000400.1 GCA_938041325.1 uncultured Saprospiraceae bacterium
TCAGGAATCCCTTTTTCTTTCCATGTTTCTGTAGCAGCTAAAAAAGTTTCACTGACCAGATCTTCTGCGACTTCGATATGGTGAATACCAAAAAGCTTGGCCAATACAGAGACCATTTTACTGTATTCAACTTTAAAAAGCTTGTTTAGTATTTTTTCGTTTTCCAAATGAAAAATTAGATTTAAAAAATTAAAACCCAGAAAATATTTACCAAACTGTGGAATCACATGCGGCTAAATAATTTCTGGGTTTCAATAATACAATTATCCAGGAATTTGTTCGATTTCGCGGACTTCTACAAATCCTCCATAATGCAAAACAGGACATCCTTTAGCCATTTCCATGGCGTCATCGAGCGACTCTGCTTTTACCAGTATATATCCCCCAATAATTTCTTTTAATTCAGCATAAGGACCATCAGTAACGACGTTGCCAGGTTTTAATACTTTTCCAACAGGGCCTAAAATATTAGTGCTTTGGAATTTACCTTGAGCTGCAATACTGCCGATCCAATCTTGCCAAGGTTTAACACTTGCTTGAATTTCTTCTGGGCTAGGTGGAGCAACTGGTTCAGGCATTGGTACACTTCTGAATAACATCATAAATTCGTTCATCTTTAAAGATTTTTGAAGCCATTTAGGATTTGGCTTTTAGAAGTTGTTCAAAAATGGATGTTGAGGATAATTGTAGATGCTTGATTTTCAAGTCAAAGCTCCATTTTTTTTGCGTAGCCGTAGCTACGGAAAACAAAATTAGCTGAAGAATTGGAATTCAATGAATTACAATTAAATCATCTATCTATTTTTAAATAACTTCTTAGTTATTAATTTGAATTACACCTTGTTGTCGATTGAGATTTAAAGAATTGGACAAAAAAATGAAAAAAATCTTTTGAAAGCTTAAAAAAATGGAAAATAAAGGGATTTATACGTGTATATAAGGGCAAAAGGTTTATATAAAAACGGAAAAAACGAATACAATTTCTACTTTGAGCATTATTAAGGTCCGAAAATAGTCTTTTTAAGAATTGAGATTATTGTCCAAAATATCTGTCAAATCCTCATTTTTCTGGTCAGCGTCTTTCGCCAATTTGCCTGTCAAGGCATAATAAAAACCTCCAGCGGTAATACCCAAAACAAAGGATTTTAGAATGAAGCCGAGTATTGAGAACATTTGAGTAATGAAGATGGTATAAACGAAATCAAAAAAATACAAAAGCAGACTAATAAAGAGTATGATAACTGCAGGAAGAGGATATTTATGGACAAAATACGCAGATCTAAAATAGACAATAGCGAACAAGGCATTCAATGCAATTGCATAATAATCAAGATTAGAATTGATCATTGTCATTATAAGAGCAATGATGTTTACCAAACCTAAAAAGTTCAAAACTTTCTTCGCATTATCCAATTTATCCTCAATGGCCCAATTTTTTAAACTCATCTTCTCTTAATTACTTTTAAAAATCAAAAGCTTCATCATTTCTTGAGCGGAAAGCCTTCCTTTTTTATCAATAAATTCCCTTGGCGTTTCATCTCCAATTTCATACGTAATTCCTTCTGCTTTGAATTGCTGATAAAACCATCCTTTGGACACTGGGCCACCCAATCCAGAAGGCGCATCTCTTGGTTCATAACCGTCCATTTGATTTTTGATTCCTTCCAACCAGATTTCTCTGAATCCATTTATATCATGATCCATATCTGCGGCTAAAGTATAATAAACATCTTTGAACGTCGAATGAAAATCAAGTCCTAGAATTACATCGTTTTTATAATCAGAACTTGTCTTTACGCAATAATCCGCAATGGCTCTTATTTCTTTTTGGCGGTAATAGGCCCAATCTCGATTAAGATCTATTCCTCCAGTGTTGTGTCTCCAATGGCCCAAATCAACGCCGTCTGGATTGACCAATGGAAAAACCAGTACTCTGTAATTTTTACGGAAGGTATTCGACAAGTGATTGTCTCGAAGGATTTCTTCTACAAAGGTTTGCATCGCTAAATAGCCCGTTACTTCCGGAGGATGTTGCCGACTCAGAATAATGACAACATCTTTATTCATTCGATCTCCTTCATAAATATCTAAGCAAGGAAGATCCTTGTCCATTGGACTTTTGCCAACTGAAGAATAATGGACGGAAGCTTTTTGCGCCTGAAGGTCACACCAATCTTTTACATCACCAGAAGCTATGATTTCTTGAGCTGATAAATAAACAGGCTCTTTAGAAATATTCAATTTTATGGAGCAAGTCATTCTATCTTCAGAGGTACTTACCATCGTGGTATCAATGTAAGTCCAGTTCTTTCGATCACTGCTTATTTTTGGACGATAGCGATGTCCATGTTCAATATATTTCAAATCAATCGTTACTTCTTTAGCTTCATCAGCCCATAATTTGAAAGAATAATAAGGACTGTGATTGATCGGTGTATTTTCTGGAGAGATCGTTGCTTCTGCCTTGTTTTTACCAAGTACAACAAAATTATTTAATCGAGCTCCATCGTATTCATTTGAAGCATATATGCCTTCCGTTGGGAACGAGTAAGTCTTTTTTTCTTGGTAGTCTATTTCTCTGTTATTGGTGTCAACAGGTTTAGGGAAAGTGAAGTCAGAAGCTTTTTGAGGACCTTTGCAGGCTGTTAAAAATAACACCAAAAATAAAAAAGCATTTAATTTGTAGAAAGCTGAAATTTTCAAAATGAGTCGTTTTTCGTTTGTTAAAACCTGTTGGAAATTAAATCAAATAGGCGATTAGCGATTCCAGCCAACCTTATCAGTGAAGATATTTACTTCAGTTTCTGAAGGCGAATTGATATTGAATAAATATTCTTCAGAACTATAGTGCCAGCGTACTGGGATTGAGACCCCTGATGAAGCCACTAGGCTTGGAATACCCGTTCTTCTAAAATCACTATACGCTTCGGGTTGCATAAACATTGCAATGTGTTTTTGTGTCATGATTGATTCTAAGTCAAGATTTTCAGCGCCCAGGCCAACATTGTTTTGTTCGATATAGGAATCCTCTTGTCCTTCAAAACCAGAGCGTGCAAATGAGGCTGCGATACCATTTGTATATGCATCGTACCCTTCATCAGTGCTTCCATTGTTCAATCGAAAATCACATTCTGAAATAATAAATTGCAGCTCTCTATAGGTTACCAATTCTTGAAAGAAATCTGGAACGAAGTAGGTATGTGAGGTTGTAAATATTTGATCCCATGCGGACAGTCTCAAGCTGTCATTATAACTTTCCATAATAGTTCTTAAAACTGGATGGAATTCAATATCCCCCGTGCGGCCATCATTGAAACGATACCAAGGCCCTGCACTACTTGCATCTGGATAATGATAACCCATATTATCCGAAGGAGAATCGAAGGAAGCTTTAGCGGCATCTAAGGCACCTCTGTAATCCTTCTGGTGTAAAAGTCCTCTTGCGCGAATAGCTTGCACTGCTTTTTTCCATAAGGAAATGTTTCCATTATAGAAAACATCTTCGTCTCCTGGTACGACTGGTCCTGCACTGCTTTCAAATAAATTTTCAGCATCATTTAACAATTGAAAAACGGAAGTATAAATTTCTGCTTGCGTATCATAGCTCGGATTGAATTCATTAAAGCCATTTAATGCTTCTGTATAAGGCATGTCATCCCAAACATCAGTAGCGGCCATTAATATAAACGCTTCCATGGTATTTAAAATTCCGAGGTAATGATTGTTGTTTTGGGCAACAGCTTTTTCTTTGGCAATTTTAATTTCTACCAAAATATTTTCATACACATTTTGCCAAACCGTATCGAAACGGGCTGGTGTCATTCCTGTATATTGGTAAACGCTTATCCATTGTCTTTGAACGCCTTCTGCATGTTGGACCAACAAATTATTAAACCTTGAAAATTGGCCTCCATACACATCTGCAATATTAATTTGTATAGCAGGAGTCATTGCAAACAATGGAACATCTATGGGATTGTTTGGATCACTATTTAGTTCTCCACCAATAAAGTTTGAGCAACTGATTGAAAATAAAAGGCTACAAAAAAAAGGGAGTAGGAATTGAATTTTCATAAGCTAGAGATCGTTTTATTTTAAACTAAGATACTAAAAATTAAAAAAGGGAATGCAACTTAATGCACCCCCTCTTTTATTTATTTTAAGTGGAATATATTATCTATTCCAACCTACTTTGTCATTGAAAATACTAGTCTCAGTCTCAGAAGGAGAGTTTGAGTTAAACAAGTATTCTGTAGAACTGTAATCCCATCTTACAGGAATAGTAGTACCTGAAACAGGATCCAAAGAAGGAATTCCTGTTCTTCTCCAATCACTGTAAACTTCAGGTTGTAAAAACATACCCAAATATTTCTGAGTCATAACCTGCTCTAAGGTTAAGCTACCAGAAGTCAATACATCCGCTTGAGCAATGTAATCAGCAGCAGCATCAGGAACACCAGCTCTAGCAAAGGAAGCTGTAATTCCAGCAACATATGCATTTTCTGCAACTGTTGTGCTTCCAGTAAGTCTTTGCTCACATTCAGCAATGATGAATTGCATTTCACGGTAAGTGACCAATTCTTGCAAGAAATCAGGAACCAAATAAGGGTGCGCTACAACAAAAGTTTGGTCGTATTGAGCCAATCTCATTGTATCGTTCAAGCCTTGCATGATGCCTCTGATTGTTGGGTGAAATTCAATATCACCTTCTCTACCATCATTGAATCTGTACCAAGGTCCAGCAGCCGAAGCATCAGGATATTGGTAAGCCATATTGTCAGCAGCACTTTCAAAAGAAGCCATTGCATTAGACATTGCGCCTGCATAATCGCCATCTTTCATCAAGCCTCTTGCTTTTATAGCTTTAGCTGCTTTAGCCCAAAGGCTAACATCTCCACCATAAAATAAATCATCACTTCCAGGAAAAACTGTTCCAGAAGGACCATTAAGAAGAGTTACTGCCTCATCTAATAATCGATAAACACTTGCGTAAATATCAGCTTGTGAATCATATGCTGGACTAGGCTCGTCAATACCTTGAAGAGCTTGAGTATAAGGCATGTTGTCCCAAACATCAGTAGAAGACATTAACACATGTGCTTCCATAACATTTACGATACCTTGATAGTGGAAAAGTTCTAGCTCAATTGCAGAAGTTTTTGCTATAGCAAGCTCATTCAAAATGTTTTCATAAGTATTTCTCCATGCGTCATCAAAACGATTAGGAGTAAGACCAGTGTATTGGTTAAAAGCAACCCACTGTCTTTCAACACCTTCTACTTGCTGAGTTAGCATAGAATTGAAACGAGAAAAATCTCCGCCATAATTATCTGCCAATGCAATTTGAATTGCAGCCATTTGTGCACCGATTGGCACAGCTGTTGGGTTATTGGGATCTTCATTGATATCCCCTCCAACGAAATTCTCACAGCTAGAGAAAACAAAAACAGCCAAGAGAACCATTAAAAAATTATTAATCAATTTCATTTTAATATTTTTATTTTATTATAAAATCAACTGTCCATTCAATTCTTCAATCCTTTTCACAGACAGAAAATCGTATTACAAAAAGTTAATCAAGTTAGGTTAGTTGGAAAAAAGTTAATTAAAACTTCAAAGCCAATTTAACGATAACTGATCTAGTACTTGGCATGTTGAAATAATCAAAACCTTGACCATTACCTGTACCAGTCAAACTTGTCTCAGGATCAATTCCATCGTAATCTGAAGTAAACCATAAGTTTCTTGCAGATACTCCAATAGAACCACCTTTTAACACTTTTCCAGCAGAAGGTAAACGGTAAGAAAGTCCGATTTCTCTCAATCTAACCCAACCACCATCTTGTACAAATTGCTCACCAACAGCACCAAAACCTCCTAAAGAAGAAGTCCAGTAACTTTGGTCTCTTACAACAGGAATATTATTAGGAGTACCATCAGAAAGTACACCTTCAATAGGTGTTGCAGTTTCAACTCTTGTTTCAGCAGTCAATTGAGATTTTCCGAAGAAAGATAATGCCCAAGCAGTACCGTTCCAAAGGTCTCCACCTTCTCTCCAGTCTAACAAGAAATTGAAAGAGAATCTTTTGAAAGTTAATGAGTTATTCCAACCTAAAATGAAATCAGGGTTAGGATTACCAATTGCTCTTTGAGTAGGATCAACAGCTTGGTAGCCATACTCAGAAGATGCAGGATCGTCATTGATTACTACAGCTCCACCAGGAATGTTCAAGCTTTGATCTGCATCAGTACCTGCTTCTTCACGTAAGTAAGCACCACCGAAGATTGCACCATATTGATTTCCTTCTACTAAGTAAGTTCCAGCAGTATTAAATCCTGCTAAGAATAAACGTTCGATACCAGGAGCCAATTTAGTTACAATGTTCTCTGATTTAGTCCAGTTGATTTGAGTGTTCCACTCAAAGTTATCAGTCTGTACAGGAATAGCGTTTAATGTCAACTCAATTCCTTTTGAATCCATTTCACCAGAGTTCAACCATACGTTGGTATATCCAGAAGAAGGCGTCAAAGAAGCATTCAAGATGGCATCTTTAGTATTACGAGTGTAGTAAGTTGCATCTAATCCTAATCTTCCGTTGAAGAATCTCAAATCAAGACCAGCTTCAATTGTAGTTGAAAGCTCAGGTGTCAAATTTGGATTACCCAATAAAGATGATTGATCGAAACCAGATTTTCCTCCAATTGGGAAGTTAATATTAGGTCCCCATCCGTCTCCAATTGAAGGAGAAACGAATACAGAAGCAGTAGAATATGCGTTCGGAGGTGGCGCACCAACACGTGCCCAAGACAATCTCAATTTACCAAAAGAAAATGGTCCAGAACTCAAGTTCATCAATTCAGAGAATACAAATGCTGTAGAAACAGAAGGGTAGAAGAACCCTGTATCTTCTAATTTGAAATCTTTAGGATTTCCTAATCTTGAATCATAATCTTGTCTTGCAGTCAATGTCAAGTACACAGTACTGTTCCATCCTGCTTCAACTTGACCGAAGAAACCTAATGAACGGTATCTGTTAATGTCTTGGAAAGCAGTAACTGCAGTTGCGTTTGAAATATCAAGGAAACCAGGGAATACAAGTCCTGTACCTACTGAATTATTTCTTTCCACGTTGAATGAAAATGCATTTACACCAGCGGTGTAGTTCAATGTAACATCGTCAGAGATATTTCCACTTCCTAAAACATTGAAGTAGTTGTCAAACTGTTTTGTAGTAAAGTTGTCATGTCTAATACGACCTTGTGTATTGGTTCTAGATCCAACTTCGAATTCTTGTTTTCTAACATCATTTGTTAAATCATATCCGATGTTCAATCCGAATCCTAACCAGTTGTTTACTTTGTAGTCCGCCTTAACGTTACCAAAAGTTCTATCAACAGTTTCAAATCCTAAAGCATTATTGATTACCCAGTAAGGGTTATCATATCCTCCACCTCCACTGTAATTTCTTTGTCTGAAATCCGGGAATTGGTAAGCAGATCTGTCCTCAAGAGAATTTGCAGCATCAGGTCCAAGTCCACCAGTATTATCGAAACTACCAGGAGTTCTCAACATACCTAATAATAAACCAGAGGTGTTAGATCCTTGTTGAACTCTAACGTAATCAGATTTTGTATAATTTACAGAACCAGATAATGTCAAGTTTTTAACAGGAGTTAAAGTAGACGCTAGTTTCACTGTTTTTCTGTCATACTTCTCATTTGGAATTACACCATTGGCGCTCAAATTAGAAACAGATAAACGGAAAGTTGCAACTTCATTACCTCCAGAAATACCTAAAGAAGTATTATTAGAAATGGCAGTTTGGAAAAAAGGATCAACGTTATTGTAGGTATTTGCAGCTCCGTTATTTCCTCCACTTGCAACGAGGAAACCATTTGGATCAAAACGGTAAGTACCGTCTGCAAAAAAAGCACCTGCAGCTGGAGCATCAGGGTGGTTAGGATCAGTTGAATATTGTAATTCACTAATTCTAGGTCCCCAAGAACCAGAAGCACCTGTAGATGGATCTCTATAAGTTCCACCGGAACCTTGAGCAAATTCATTTTGAAGATCAATCATGTTGGTGATGTTGTCAAAGCTAATTGAGTGAGCAAAGTCAACTTCAATCTTTGATTTTTTAGCACCTTTCTTAGTAGTAATTAAAACCACACCCGTAGAACCAGCAGTTCCATATAATGCAGTTGCAGCAGCACCTTTCAAAATGTTGATTGATGCGATATCCTCTGGATTTAAATCCATCAAACGATTTGAAGCTGCAGTACCAGCAGTCTCAGCCTGAGATAACTCAGTTTCGTTGTTGGTTCTAACACCATCGATTACAATAAGCGGTTGGTTGTTACCTACCATAGAGGTTACCCCTCTAATAAGGATACGCGAACCACCACCTGCAGAACCAGACGATCTTGTAACTTGTACACCAGAAGCTTTTCCAACCAATGCATCAACAGGGTTGGTAGCACCTGATCTTGTAATTGATTCAGAGTCTACTTCTTGAACAGCGTACCCAAGGGCTTTTTCGCTACGTTCAACACCAAGAGCTGTAACAACAACTTCTTGAAGAAGAGCACCTTCCTGCATAACAAAGTCGAAACCAGTTGCAGTAGAAACATCAATTTCACGGGTTGCATAACCAGTGTAACTGATAACAAGCATGTTGCTGCCTTCTGGCACAACTAAGGTGTATTTTCCATCTAAATCAGAAACGGTACCTGTAGAGGCCCCTTTAACTAAAATATTGGCCCCAATGATGGGATCACCTGCTTTGTCTGTTAGTGTTCCTGATACAGTCTTTTGTGCGAAAGAAAAGGAAACACAAAACAAAAAGAATGAGAATAGTAGAAATATTCTTTTCATAGTTTTTTAGATTAATTAATAAATAAATATGTAGTGGTGAATAATATCCTTATTAAATATTTCACGGGATGTTTTATTACAAGTACAGAATTTGAAGTCAGTATGAAGTTCCTCTCAACAGGACGGGTTTATTATCTCGATCAAAATTAGTTAATATTCTCTTAAATTTTTACCAATTGACGGTTTTTGTCGATTAATACCGCGAAACCATCGATAAAAGTCTTAAGGAAATCTTAACAAAGAAAACGACTTTTCGTGAATATTCGCTGCCAAGGAAGGTTAAATAAAAAAAAAGGCTAAAATGTTTTACATATTATAGCTATCTATATGTACTCATAATCAATGAGTTAGCATAGAATGTTAAAATTGGGTTTTTATTAAAAAAAAGGAACCGAAATACCCTCTAAAGGGCGACAATAGGAGACTTTTAAAAGGTAAAAAATGTCAATCTTATTACATAAATAATTGGATCAAGACCTTTAATAAGTTGGGTTTTTAGCTTGATAAAGCAAGCAGTCTTCAATTATTGGAAACTTATTCAATTTTGGATGTTTGAATGAACCCGATTTTACCATTCCTATTTTTTGCATAACCTTTTCGGAATTGACATTTATTCTGGGACAAACTGAAAAGATAGAGTTAAGCCCTAAAACGTTAAAACCATAGTCTAGACATGCTTTCGCCCCTTCGGTTGCGTATCCCTTTCCCCATGATTTGCGGTTTAAGCGCCATCCTATATCGACGCCTGGAGTAAAATCCGCTTCATATGTTTGGTAAGCTAGACCTATAAAACCTATAAAAGATTGATTATCAATTGTTTCTGCAGCGAAATAGCAATGCTTTCTTTCTTCAAATTGATTTTGCATGCGTTTAATAAATGCAATGCTTTGTTCCTTGCTTTGAGTGGAAGGAAAGAATTTCATTACTTCGGGATCAGAATTAATAGCGGTTAATTCTGTTATATCTTCCTCATGCCAGGTGCGAAGTTGAAGTCGTTCGGTTTTTAAAACAATAATCTTATTCATTTTGAGCCATTAAAAAAGCTACGATTGCAATTTTAGCACAATCGTAGCTTTTAAAGTTAATTTCTATAAAATTTAATCCATCTTTGTTTGCGGTGAACTCATGTAATCTAACGTTAAATGAAGCATCGTTTTAACACCCGTTTTCAAACCTGAATCGTCAATTTGAAAATCAGGAGTATGATGTGGATATGGCGTATCGTCGTCTAAAGCTTTACCTCCTGTAAACCAAAATAATGATGGAACGACTTGAGCATAAAAGGAAAAGTCTTCTGCTCCGGTCCGGGCTGCAACCACACGTACATTTTCTTCACCAGCTCCATTGTACAAGGATGGAATCATTTTGCGGGTAAGCGCAATGTCGTTGTGTGTAACAGGAACTCCTTTTGTGATAATAACTCTAGCTTTTGCTCCACCTGCCTCTGCAATTAATTCTGCAGTCTTCTTAATTTTTTCATGTATAAGATCCTGCATATCAGTGTCTAATGTCCGAATTGTTCCGACCATGTAAGCACTTTCAGGGATGATATTATTCCGAACTCCTGATTCGATTTTTCCGACGGTGATAACTGCAGCTTCTTTAGTCAATTCGGTTTGTCTACTTATAATCGTCTGTAAGCCCATGATAATTTGAGCAGAAATGACGATTGGGTCAACACCTCCCCAAGGACGAGAGCCGTGTGTCTGTTTTCCATCAACAAAAATTTCAAATTTATCTGCTGCTGCCAAGCTTCCGCCAACTTTATAAGTGGTCGTGCCGACATCCAATCCTGAATCTATATGTTGTCCGAAGAAAACGTCAATGCCATATTCATCAAACAAACCTTCTTTGATCATTAATCTAGCTCCACCTTCTTCTCCAGGAGGTGCTCCTTCTTCTGCAGGTTGGAAAACGAAAACAATTTTACCCGTCAATTCTTTTTTGATTCCAGTTAATATTTTCGCAGCCCCTAACAGCATTGCAATGTGAGTATCATGACCACAGGCATGCATGACAGGGACTTCTTCTCCTATATATATTCCCTTTTCTTTTGATGCGTAACTTAGTGGAGCTCTTTCTTTTACTGGCAATCCATCAATGTCTGCTCTTAAGCCAATCGTAGGACCTGGTTTCCCAGAATCCAAAACGGCCACAACTCCTGTTTTAGCCATTCCTCTTTTCACTTCAAGGCCCATTCCTTTTAAAAGTTCTTCGATCTTTTTAGAAGTATTGATTTCTCTGTTTGATAATTCTGGAAATTGATGAAAATGGTGGCGCCATTCAATGACTTGCTTTTCTATTTCAGCGACTTTGTCGGCAATTCTTTTTTCCGAAAAATCCTGACTAAAAGCCATGATCGGGAAAAGTAGAAGAAATAATAATTGATATTTTTTCATTTTTTTGGATTAAGGTGAGTTAAGATTTATTTACGAAAGTAAACTAAATTAAGGAAACCTCCGGACTATATAATGTAAGAAATTCGAGTTTTGAAACCAAAAAATAATTAAATTTGTCTAGAAGGATTACTACCGCCATTTTTTAATAATTAGATCCCCTTTTATTTTCTTGTTAGACAACGCAGCGAATAAGCTATTCAATGCATTTATTACGAGAGCGAATAAAATTCCGATTATTGTACTAGCTATTGTGGCAATTAGTTTTTTGTTTAAAAAAACCTCAAAAATTAATATAAAAATGTTGAACGCTGGAAAGATAATTTGCCTGGCTCTTTTTGTTTTTACAACTACGACCTCATTGGCACAAGAGAGGCAGATCATCATGCCGATTAATTACGATGATAAGCTAGAAGGCAAAGAGATTCAGAAAGATCAATCTTTCATTATTTTACCTTTTGAGGGAAGCACCGTCAATTTGGTAAAAGTTGTCGAACAATATCCGGAATCAGATATTCCAATGGTAATGAATATTATTCCTCCGGATTTGACAGGTTATACAGATGCCAATATTATGGCAATGATGATTAAGACAACGATGGATCAACCATCAAATTTATTTTTGATGGTCAGTGCACGAAAAGAAGGAACGCTCAATCAGGCTACTTTTTTTGTTGATGAATTATTGGATTACAATTTTTTGAATGATCGAGAACCTGTTGTGGTTGTTGGTGGAGAGAAGCCTAAAAAAGTTATAATCAGTCCTCCCTTAGGAAAAGATGAAAAGATATTTTTGAGTATGGCCAATGAGTTAATGGATGAAGAAACACAGGATTTAATTTCTAAAAATGGTAAAAAGAAAATAGTAAATCAATTGGCTGTGGGAGTTCATTTAGGATTTGGAAATACAAAATTAGATTACAGTTATGATAATTTAGAAACTGGTTTCCCAACTTGGTATTCAGTTAATTCAACAGAAAAAAATATTGGCTTAACCTTATCTTATAATCTTCGTCCTGTGATAATAGAATTTGCTTCTGGTTACCATAATCATTTTTATTACACTTCTAATTTGAATATTAAAACTGC
>CALIAG010000401.1 GCA_938041325.1 uncultured Saprospiraceae bacterium
CCAAGCCAAATTGTGATTCTAAAATATTGACAACTCGGTCTACATCATTAGAACTTGGTGTATTTTGAATATCGTAAAACAGGTCATTCGCATATAAATCCCTTGACTCCGGACGGCCACTACCTATGATTTTACCAGGAAGCGCTTGTTGACCTGAAATATCTCTATGTCTTATAGTAGAAGGTTCTTGATAACGAGGATTTTTATTGGTCATCCTTTTTGGTTCACCAATATATGAGATGGCAACAATGTCCCGAATCTCTTATGTTTCGTTTCTATCATTCGTGATAAAAACCTTCAGTTTTGTTATTTTGAAAAGACTGTTTATTTGAGGGAGATTTTCTAAAGACTGTTCGTAATTGTCTCTATTATAGTGTGTCAAAAAGAAGTGTCTGTTCTCATCGTATTCATCTGCCTTAACTTCAAATTCTTGTAATTGGCTACCTCCCTGAATTGAAATTTGTTCTCTTTCAGATTTTTGTTGAGAAGCAATTGCGGTTACGCGAAGGGCTCCGAATTGCAATTCTGTTTTTAAACCAAAAAGACTTTGACTTCCTTGAATCAAAGTTCCTCTTAAAGGTAAACTTACATTACCGGCCTCAATTTTCTTTATGATTTCATCTTCACTAAACGCATCACTATTGTATTCTAACTTCATCTGGTTTTCAAAACCAAAAGTTGCTTGTGTATTATAATTGGTGGATAGATTTAATTTTTCTCCGATTTTACCGATGACATTCATTTGAATATTCATGTCGAAATCAAAACCAGCCTGAACTTGTTGTCTTCTTGTCAATCGTTCATTTTGGACTTTATTATAATCAACCCCGAATGTCAAATCAATATTACCTTGAGGACGAATATCTACCGCTGTTCCACCAAAAAGTCTATCTGCTAATGTATTTTTTAAATCTAGTTTAGAAATTGGGTCTACTCTTCCAGATGCACTTTTATCTCCGGAGCTGACTCCGTTTAACTGTTGGAAATAAGCTTTTTCTTGTTCTTTCGCTCGATAATCTAAATACTCATCAAAGCCCATGTAAGAAGGCATTCTATAAAAATCTTCTCCTATTTTTTCTGTAATGATATAATTGCCTGTTGTTGGGTCAAATTCTACATCCTTTTCTATAACACTTGGATCATTCAGATCAAAAGGGTTACTATACGGTGTATTAATCGAATTATTATAGCGATCCGAAAGCGGAGGCAATGTATCAGTATTGATGACATGTTCAGGGCTATACGGGTCGTCTAGATGATTACCTCCCTGAATTGAAGCGAAGGTGAAGGAAGCAGTTCCAAATATGATGGCAATAGCTAAAAAAAGTGCGTCTATCTTCATAATTCTCTGTAAATAAAACAGTTATCCTGTATCGATATTTGGGTTAATAAAATGTTGTTTTAACGTACCATCTAAGCTGAGAATATCAAACTTCCCAGTAGGCGGTCAATAAATTTTCATGAAATATTACAGGATACAATGAATAACGCCCATATTGCTGGGCATGGTTTTCCATTAAAAACTTTAACAATTGAACTCAAACTCTTGAAATCTCAAGTTTGAGCTGACCAAATCAACTTATTGATGGTCAATTCTAGAATACGTAGAAGCAGCAAATATGTTTGGTTTTTTGCATATCTAAGCGCCTGCAAAGATAGGAAAATAGGTAAGAAGCTAATTAAACGAAAAAATTGAACTAGAAATACTTAGGAAAGTTGTTTCAAGGCCATTTTTATAAGTTCCTCTACCTGAGTAATTTCGCTATTCTCTCTAAGCATCTTATTCAACAGTTTTTGCACTTGTACTTTAGGGAAACCAAGGGCGACTAAAGCAGATAACGCCTCATCCCTCATAGTATTGTTCTGAGGAGTGAAAGTTGCTCCTGTTTCCCCTGATTCTTTTAATATTTTGTCTTTTAAATCTAATATTATTCTTTTAGCGGTTTTGGGGCCGATTCCTTTGACTTTTTTAAAAGCCAAAACGTCTTCTGAAATAATCGCTTGTTGAACTTCCTCTGGGACCATCGAAGACAATACAATTCGAGCTGTATTGGGTCCGATCCCTGAAACTGAAATTAGATGAATGAAGAGCGATCTCTCCTTTTCATCGGCAAATCCATATAGTGTGTGGCTGTCTTCTTTTATGTGCAGGTAGGTCAAAATCTTCACATTCTCCTGCTTTTCCAATTGAGAATAGGTATTCAAACTGATATTGATATGGTAACCAACTCCAGCTGTCTCCACCTCAAAATAGGTAGGGCTTTTAAATGAAATATTTCCTTTAATGTAGGCAATCATGGCTTTGTCAAGTGTGTGTATTCCACTTTGCTTTTATATTTTGCTGTTTAAAACACATTAAAATTTAATGCAAAGTGTAATAAATGGGTGCGAAGTTAACTAATTGGCCAAATTAAATCGGAAAAAATTATAAATAAGAAAGAAGTAAGTAGCAATTTTTGACAAACCAAGTTTCTAAATTTCCTATTAGCTCTTGTGGTCTTCGTTTATCGCTAATAAAGTAATTTCAAAATTAATCTTTCCAATATTTATCATAAACCTAATTTCCACGAAGGAGATACATATATTTGCAGCTAAAATAAGCAGATATGAATATTCTCCTATTGGGTGGTGGTGGCAGAGAACATGCCTTTGCCTGGAAAATAAAACAAAGCCCGCTTTGCTCTCAATTATTTATTGCTCCTGGGAATGCCGGAACGGAAACTTGTGGCGTCAATATTCCTATTTCCTACAATGATTTTGACAAAGTAAAAGACCTTGTTCTTGAAAAAGAAATTAATTTGGTTTTGGTCGGCCCAGAAGAACCTTTGGTGAACGGGATTGTGGATTTTTTCAAAAAGGAGGAAGCTCTTTCTGATGTAAAAATAATTGGTCCAGCAGCTTATCCTGCTCAACTAGAAGGAAGCAAAGCATTCGCCAAAAAATTCATGGAGGAGTATAATATTCCGACCGCTGCTTATAAAGAATTTACTGCAGCCAACCTCGATGAAGGCATTGCTTTTATAGAAGAACAAATCCCTCCTATTGTTTTAAAAGCAGATGGTTTGGCCGCAGGGAAAGGAGTTCTGATTTTAGATGACAAAGAAGAAGCTAAAGCAGAATTAAAAATGATGTTGGGTGGCAAATTTGGAGCAGCTAGCCAAACCGTTGTCATTGAGGAGTTTTTATCCGGAATCGAATTTTCAGTCTTTGCTATTACGGATGGAAAAGACTACCAATTATTGCCAGTTGCCAAAGATTACAAGAGAATTGGCGAGGGAGATACTGGCTTAAATACGGGAGGCATGGGTGCTGTATCACCGGTTCCATTCGTAGATGAAGTCCTGATGTCAAAAGTGGTCGAAAGAATTGTAAAACCGACTATCAAGGGAATAAAAGAACAAGCATTGGATTATATCGGTTTCGTTTTCTTCGGATTGATCGCAGTTGACAATGAGCCTTATGTAATTGAGTACAATTGTAGAATGGGAGACCCCGAAACGGAAGTCGTTTTACCAAGACTTAAAAACGACTTTGTTGCCTTATTAAATGCAGCAGCTGAAGGCGCTATTTCTGATCAAGCAATCGAAATTGATTCTAGAGCTGCCACCGCATTAATGCTTGTATCCGGCGGTTATCCGCAAGCCTATACTAAAGGAAAAAAAATCAATGGATTAGAGTCTGTCTCTGATAGCATTATTTTTCACGCTGGCACAAAAACAGTAGGCGAAAATGTCGTTACAAACGGAGGAAGAGTATTGGCCTTAACCAGCTATGGGCCTTCTTTCAAAGAAGCGCTTGCCGTATCCAAAAGCAATGCTGAAAAAGTAAAATTTGAAGGAGTTTATTATCGCAAAGATATCGGTTTCGATCTTTAAATTAAAGCATGTCCTATACATTAAATGAAATTGCAAATTTTTCTCAAGGACAATTGATACAAGCGTCCAAGACTCCTTTATTCATTCAAAAAATAGTCATTGATAGCCGTCAATTGAACTTTACACAAGATGCTCTATTTATAGCCATTAAAGGTGAAAATCACGATGGACACCGTTTCATCAAGGAGGTTTACAACAAAGGGATTCGCAATTTTATTATTGATCAAGAATTTGATTTAGAAAGTTGCCCAGAAGCAAACTTCATCCTAGTTAAAAACACCATTCTCGCGCTTCAATCCTTGGCTAAATCGCATCGTAAGCGCTTCTCTTTGCCTGTGATTGGAATAACTGGAAGCAATGGAAAGACCATTGTAAAAGAGTGGCTTTATCAGCTTCTTTATCAAGACTCAAATATAGTCCGAAGTCCAAAAAGTTACAACTCTCAAATAGGGGTTCCTTTATCCGTTTGGCAGATCAACAAAGACCACCAACTGGCTATTTTCGAGGCTGGAATTTCTAAAGGAGGTGAAATGAAAAACTTGGCCTCTATTATTGATTGCGAAATTGGAATACTTACCAATATAGGCTCTGCACATGACGAAGGTTTTAAAAATAAGAAGGAAAAATTAGAAGAGAAAATTGCTCTATTTAAACATGCGAAAAAGATAATTTATAGAAAAGACAATCCAATAATCGAACGAGCTTTAACGAAGTGGCCAAAAGAAAATCTATTCTCATGGTCAACAAAAAACCAAGCGGATTTATTTATAAAAAAAATACAAAAAGACGACTCTCGTTATACTTCCATAACCGCTATTTTCAAAAACCAAAGTCTTCAATTCCAACTTCCTTTTAGAGATGATTCCTCTATTGAAAATGCCATTAATTGCTTGTCCGTTCTTTTATTAATGGAGTACCCTTTTAACATCATTAAAAAAAGGCTGCTTCAATTAGAACGCATAGCCATGCGACTGGAATTAAAAGCAGGAATTCAACAATGTACTTTAATAAATGACAGTTACAATTTAGATCTAACTTCACTAGAACAAGCTTTGAATTTTTTAGAAAATCAAAGTCCGAAAGGAAAACGAACGCTAATCCTGTCTGACGTATTCCAAAGTGGACAAAGCAGTCATGATTTATACAAAAGAATTGCGGAGCTTTTAACGCAAAAAAATGTTCACCAATTAATAGGAGTTGGTTCTGAAATTTCTAAAATAAAAATTTATTTAGACCAAAAAATAACTTCCTTTTTCTTCAAAGACACCTCAATGTTTCTTGAAAATTTTGATCTCGATTTATTTCAACAAGAAACAATTCTACTTAAAGGTGCGCGAAAATTTGAATTCGAAAGGATAGCCCAAAAATTAAGTTTTAAGGAACATCAGACCACCCTCGAGATCAACCTAAATGCATTGGAATTAAACTTGAATTTTTACCGAAACAAATTGGCCAAAGCAACCAAATTGATGGTCATGGTAAAGGCTTCAGCTTATGGAAGTGGTGCGAACGAAGTAGCACAACTTTTGGCTTATCAAAGAGTTGATTACTTGTGCGTAGCATATACGGATGAAGCGGTTGAATTGAGGAAACAAGGAATCGATTTACCGATCATGATTTTAAATCCTGAACCCAATACTTTTGGTCTTATTTTCAATTATGATTTAGAACCTGAAATTTATAGCTTTCGACAATTAAAATCTCTGATTTTTGCTGCAAAAGGTAGAGCTGTAAAAGTTCATATCAAATTGGATACAGGAATGCATCGACTTGGTTTTGAGCAAAAAGACATCCCATCATTGATCCCTATTCTTGAAGAAAACAAACACCTTGAAGTTGTTTCAATATTCTCGCATTTGGTCGCAAGTGAAGAACAAAAACATGATTTATTCACAAAAAGTCAATATGACTTGTATCAATCCATGTATCAACAAATTGCTTCCCGATTGAAATCCAAACCCATTCGGCATATTTTGAATTCCTCTGGAATACTAAGATTCCCACAATACCACATGGATATGGTGCGTTTGGGCATTGGACTGTATGGCATTGATGGGAGTGGTGATTTTCAAAGCGAATTATCGACGATCCATACCCTCAAAGCAAGAATTTCTCAAATCAAATCGATTGAAAGCGAACAAACCGTTGGATATGGACGCAGAGGAACTGTTAATGCCCCTAGTCGCATAGCCACTGTGAGTATTGGCTACGCGGATGGCTTGAGCCGGGCAGCGGGAAATGGTCGTTTCAGCGTTTCTATAAAGGGGCAATTGGCCCCTACGATTGGGTCGATTTGCATGGATATGTGTATGGTGGATGTGAGTGCGATTCAGGATGTTGAGGAGGGAGATGAAGTTATAATTTTTGAAGATCATCAATCTATCTTAAAATTAGCTCAAGCTTTGAACACAATTCCCTATGAAGTGTTTACAGGATTATCAGATAGAATTAAGCGAGTTTATTACCGAAATTAGCTTTAAATAATAGGTTTACCCCCTTATTTTCACAATTTGAACACCTTATCTTTGTTAATGGAATGACAATACTGAGTCAGTATTTTAAGGACTTATTAATTAATCGTTCCTTGCTCAGCGAATTACCCTTAAAATTGCTAATTTTGCAGGGCTTTTGAAGAAGCTCACAATCGCTATAATATTTACATTAAAAAAATACATTAAGCAATGATTAGAAGAGTATTATTAATTCTTGTAATTTCTTTTGGAATTCTATTTAATGCGAAAGCACAAAAGGAAACTGTGCTTTTCTCTGTGGATGGTGTTGACGTACCCGTTTCGGAGTTTGAATACATTTACAAAAAGACCAATGGCGATAAAGCTGATTTTTCTAAAGCTTCCGTTGACGAGTATCTGGACCTTTACAAAAAATTCAAATTAAAAGTAAAAAGGGCCAAGGATATGAAGCTCGATACTATTCCTGCTTTGCAAAAAGAATTGGATGGATATCGTCGCCAACTGGCAGATTCTTACTTGACAGATAAAGAAGTAACGGAAAACTTGGTAAAAGAAGCCTACGAAAGAAGCAAGAAAGATGTGAATATTAGCCACATCATGATTTCAGTTCCAGCAAATGCCTCTCCAGCAGATACATTGAAAGCGTATCAAAATGCAATGCAACTCAAAACTCAGATTGCAAAAGGCAAAATGAAATTTGAACAAGTGGCTATGGAAAAATCTGCGGATAAATCTGCGAAGACCAATAAAGGAAACTTAGGTTTCGTAACCGCTCTTTTACCTGACGGTTTTTATGGTTTGGAAAATGCAGCATATACCCAAAAGGTTGGAGTCGTTGGCAATCCTGTTAAAACGAATGCTGGATATCATATTGTGAGAGTCAATGAAGTCCGTCCTGCAAGAGGAGAAATGGAAGGATCGCATATCCTTTTAAGAGTCGATGCTAAAAAAGGAAATGACGCTGCTGCAAAAATGAAAATTGATAGTCTTTACCAACTATTGAAAAAAGGAGAAGACTTTGCTGCTTTGGCTAGAAAGCATTCGGAAGACAAAGCGTCTGCAAGAAAAGGTGGAAATATTGGTTTCTTTGGAATTAGAAAATATGAAGCTTCTTTTGAAGATGCAGCTTTTGGATTAAAGAAAGACGGTGATTATTCAGCGCCTATCAAAACTAGTGTAGGGTACCATATCATCAAACGCATTTCCAAAAGACAAGCTGAAGCTTTCGATATCGCTAAGAGACGTTTGCAACCTAAAGTTCAAAAAGATTCTAGGCATAAATTGGCTAAGCAGGTGATGATCAACCGCATCAAAAAAGAAGGTGGTTTCACAGAAATGTCTGCTAACTATGCAACTTTCAAAGATTCTCTTCAAGCGAGTTTTTTAACCTATAAATGGAAAGCTCCCAAAACTGGAGCTGACAAACCACTTTTCACTTTCAACAATGGCATGAGTTTTACAGTCGGTGATTTTGCTAAATATTGTGAGAGCAATTCCAGAGCAAGAATCCGCGGGGCTTCAAAATCCAAACCTCAAGGAATGTGTGATAATCTATATACGGACTTCGTGGACGAGAAATGTATAAAATTCGAGGAAAGCCAGTTAGAGAAAAAATACCCAGAATTCAGGTCTTTAATGAGAGAGTATGAAGAAGGTATTTTACTTTTCGAAGCAACTAAAATATTGGTTTGGGACAAGGCTTCTCAAGACACCATTGGTCTTGATGAGTTTTATCAAAATAACAAAACCAATTTCCAATGGAAAGAACGTGCGAAAGTATCTTACTTCACCGTAAGTACTGAAGTTGCGAACCAAATGCCTAAAATCGAAAAAGCAATTGAAAAAGGTTCCGCTCAAGAAATAGCTGACAAATTCAATACAAAAGAAAAAACCATATTGGTCACTAAAGAGCGTGTAGTTGAAAAAGGTAAAAACGAAAATCTTGATAAGATTGAATGGAAAGTTGGAAATCAAACTCCATGGATTGTTGAAAAAAACAGCAACTCTTCTACCATTTTAAAAATTGAAGAATTGATTCCATCTAGCACAAAAACATTGAAAGAAGCTCGTGGATATGTCATCGCAGATTATCAAGATTATTTAGAAAAACAATGGGTGGAGGAACTGAGAAAAGCTTACGATATCAAGATGAATGATAAGGCTTATAAAAAGATGGTAAAAAAATAAGAGCGGCTTCAAAGTAAAGAGACAATTGAGGTAAGTTGGCCAAAGCAAACTAGAATTTTGTCCAATTGCTTACTGTTTAAAAATCCGATTTTGGAATGATCAAAAATTCAGTATACAACCTTTTCGTGTTTTTAGGTATCCTAATAGTGGGTGTTTCTTGTGGAAAGACGGAAGAAACAACTCCTATTGAAGATGATACCATATTGGCTCAGGTCTTTAAGAAAAAATTGTATGCTTCGCAGGTTTCGCAAATGGTACCGGAAAGTAGTAGCTCTGCAGATAGTGCGTTGATCGCAAATTCTTTTATTGACAAGTGGGTACGAGACAATGTATTGATGCATGAGGCGGAAAAAAACATTCCTCAAGACCTTGATATTGATGAACTTGTTCGAGATTACAGATCTTCATTGGTTAAACACAATTATGAAAAACTGATAGTGGAATTGCAGTTGGATTCTGTCATTACCCAGCAAGAATTAAATCAGTATTACCAAAGCAATAAAGAACATTATCTGTTGGAATCAACCATCTTACGTTGCCACTTTATTAAAGTGCCTATTGAAGCAGACGGAATAGATGATTTAAAAAATTGGTGGGACAATCGCAGTGCGGACAATTATAAATCAATGATTGAATACTGTAGAAACAGTGCCGAAGTTTATATGTTAGAAGACAGTACTTGGTATAAGATTGAGGATTTGATTTATCAATTGCCAAAAGGAACGCTAACTGAAAATAATTTTAATCAAAATATGAACGTAAAAAGTTCCGATGAAAATTATCAGTATTTATTCAGAGTCCTAGAAAGTGTTCCGAAAAATAAAATTGCCCCTTTGGCTTATATTCGAGAACAAGCAAGTAAAGTCATTTTACATCAAAGGAAAATAAAGTTACTCGAAGAGCAGAAAGAGCAGATGTACGAAAGAGAAATGAGAAGAAACAATATTACAATTTATACGAATTAGAGGGTTAGACTGTAAGACAGAAAGACTAGAAGACGGAAAGACTAGAAGACAGAAAGACTAGAAGACGGAAAGATTAGAAGACGGAAAGATTAGAAGACGGAAAGACTAGAAGACGGAAAGACTAGAAGACAGAAAGACTAGAAGACAGAAAGACTAGAAGACGGAAAGACTAGAAGACTAGAAGACTAGAAGACTAGAAGACTAGAAGACTAACAGTCTAGAAGTCTAACAGTCTAACAGTCTTAAAAAAAAGATTGAAGAAATTAATTGCACTTTAACATTAGAGTTTATAATAAAAAGACATGATTAATAAGGTTTCATTTAGTATTCTGTGTTTGTTTTTCACGCTGACTTCTTTTGGTCAGGACAAACAAATAATTGACAAAGTAGTTGCAAAGGTTGGTGGAGAGTTAATTTTACTTTCTGATATAGAAGGCCAATTTGATTTGATGCGCCAGCAACAAGGCTCAATTGAAGATGAAGCCAGGTGTTCCATTATGGAAAATTTAATGGCGACCAATCTCCTTTTGAACCAAGCAAAGTTAGATAGTATTGAAGTAGCGGATGTGGAAGTAGAAGCACAATTAACCGCGAGGATTGACAACATTCTTGCTTACATGGGCGGTGATCTTAATCAGTTCGAATCGTATTATGGACAAACGGTTGATGAAACTAGATCTGATTTTAGAGAAGATTTAAAAAACCAATTGCTTACAGACCGCATGCGTAGTAAAATCATTGCTGATGCTACCGTTACGCCTTCTGAGGTAAAAGACTTTTTCAAAGGTATTCCTACAGACAGTCTTCCTTACTTCAATTCAGAAGTTGAAGTTGGAGAAATCGTTTATGTCCCTAAAGTGAACGAAACTGAACGTTTGAAAGCTAGGGCAAAGTTGGATGAAATCCGTAACCAAATAGTAGAAGGAGCAGACTTTGCAGAATTGGCCTATAAGTTTTCAGATGATGGTGGTTCTGGTAGAGCTGGTGGAGATCTTGGCTGGCAAAAAAGAGGAACTTTTGTTACTGAGTTTGAAGCGGCAGCATATAATCTAGAAGAAGGTCAAATGTCTGACTTGGTTGAATCACAATTTGGATTTCACCTTATAGAATTAATCGAAAGACGTGGAAACAATCTTCACTGTAGACATATATTGATCAAACCGGAAATTACTGAAGCTGACTTTGATCTTGCAGTCCAACATTTGGATTCTGTAACCAATCTATTGAGATATGATTCTTTGAACTTTTCTCTTGGGGTAAAAAAGTTTTCAGACGAAGATGCACAGAGTTATAATAATGACGGAATGATGCAAAACCCCCAAACTGGAAATTCATTCTGGGAAGTTGGTGACTTGGATCCGGATCTTTATTTCACCTTAGATACTATGGAGGTGGGGCAATACTCCGCTCCATTGAAATTTACAGCTCCTGGTGGCGATGCTTCTTATAGAGTTATATTGCTAAAATCTAGAACTGAACCGCATAAAGCCAACCTTCAGCAAGATTATTCTAAAATAAAAACCGCAGCATTACAAGCTAAGCAAGGAAATTTTGTTAACAATTGGATAATCAATAAAATGGAGTCTACATTTATCGATGTGGATACAGGTTATAAAACTTGTCCAAACATTGCAACATTTGTCGATAAGCCATAGCCTATTGTAAATTCTTGGTAATTAAAAAATGCCTGAGCTAAATTATTAGCTCAGGCATTTTTTATGGATCGTGAAAAAATTCTATTCCATTCCCTTGCCTACATCATGTTGAGAATATTCAAAATATTCTAAGTATAAATACTTACTACCTTCATCGATAAGACAAAACTCATCCCAATTGGTCTAAATATCCTAGTTTTTGTGTGTTAGAATACTATTTCAAAGGTTTTCATTAACCTATTCAAAGGCATTTAATCTTAATTGTACTCATATTGCGAGCATGGAAACCTTCCATGTTGTGAATCTATATTAAGGCCTATTAGAACATACAACATGGACTTTTCAAATTTAACTCAAACTTATAATAGAATAATAAAAATTTTACTACATGAAAAAATTACAAACACACCAATTTAAAATGAAAAGGCAACTTTTCTTAAGCCTTTTATCCTTGTTCATTTGCTGCTTTATATCTAATCTGTCAATGGCACAAATAGATTTAGAACTGTCTCTTGCACAAGCACCTAGTAGCCCTGCCATCTATACCACATATAGTGTAACGGCTACAATTTCAAATACAGGAAGCACAACCGCAACTAATGTTAGGGTCCATATGCCTATACCAGATGGTATCGTTTATACAGGT
>CALIAG010000402.1 GCA_938041325.1 uncultured Saprospiraceae bacterium
CGAACTACCGAAAACCGAAAGGCACACGATATTCGAAAACCGAAAGAACCCCGAACTACCGAAAACCGAAAGGCACACGATATTCGAAAACCGAAAGAACCCCGTCCTACCGAAAACCGAAAGACACACGATATTCGAAAACCGAAAGAATCCCGAACTACCGAAAACCGAAAGACACACGATATTCGAAAACCGAAAGAACCCCGTCCTACCGAAAACCGAAAGACACACGAACTAAGAAAAACCGAAAGAACCCCGTCCTACCGAAAACCGAAAGAATCACGATATTCGAAAACCGATTTCTATACAACATCCCCATACAAATCAAACTCCTCCGCATCTTTAATTTCAATCATCGCAAAGTCTCCAATTCGCACATAATTATTTTCTGCCAAAACCAAGACTTCATTGTCAACTTCTGGAGAATCAAATTCGGTTCGTCCAATAAAATATTCTCCTTCTTTTCTATCAAATAAAACTTTCAAAGTCTGACCAATCTTCTCTTGATTTTTTTCAAGCGATATTTCTTCCTGAATCCGCATCAATTTATTGGCTCTTTCTGCTTTCAATTCAGGAGATACATCATCTTCGAGTACATGACCCGGCGTATCTTCTTCATGTGAATATTGAAAAACACCCACTCGTTCAAAACGTTGTTCTTTTATGAAATCACAAAGTTCTTGAAATTCTTCTTCTGTTTCTCCTGGAAAGCCTACTAGCAAAGTTGTTCGGATAGCAATACCGGGTACTTTCTCTCTTGCCACACGGATCAATTCACTGGTTTCTTCTTTTGTAATTTGACGACGCATCCGCTCCAAAACCGTATTCGATGCATGTTGTAAAGGCATGTCTAGATAATTGCAAATAGTTGGATGCTTGGCAATGCTGTCAAAAATTCCCAATGGAAATTTACTAGGATAAGCATAATGCAAACGTATCCACTCTATGCCGTCCACTTTTGAGAGTTCATCAAGCAGTTCAGGCAAAGCTCTTTTTTTATACAAATCCAAACCATAATAAGTCAATTCTTGTGCAATCAACATGATCTCTTTGACTCCCATGCGGGCAAGATTGCTGGCTTCTTTCACCAAATCTTCGATAGATTTGGAAATGTGTTTTCCACGCATCAAGGGTATTGCACAAAAGGCACAAGTACGATTGCAACCCTCAGATATCTTCAGATACGCAAAATGTTGAGGAGTCGTAGTGACCCGTTCTCCAACTAACTCATGTTTATAATCCGCATTCAGCTTGGCAAGGAGCCCTGGCAGTTCTAAAGTCCCAAAGTAAGCATCCACTTCCGGGATTTCTTGCTCTAAATCGTTTTTATACCGTTCGGACAAACAACCCGTAACATAGAGTTTATCGATTCCTCCTTCCTTTTTTACATCTGCATACTGTAAAATGGTATCCACCGATTCTTGTTTTGCCAAGTCAATGAACCCACAAGTGTTTATAATGATAACATTGGCGTCATCCTCTTTAGCTTCATGTGTTACCTCGAAATCATTGCCCTTCAATTGGGTGATGAGATTCTCTGAGTCGACCGTGTTTTTCGAACAGCCTAGCGTAATCACGTTCACTTTATCCTTTCGCAGCGTTTTTGTCTTCAATTCTGTATGTATTTTTGAAATGCAAAGATAGTTGTTCAAAGTCTAAAAATATTACTTTTGTTATGAACGTTTGGGTATTATACTTGTATTAACAGAAGAGAAACAATGTACATTTTGCCTCGATTATTCACAAACAGACCAATATCGCCGATGAATCGCCTCCTAATCGCTTTCTTTTTTTTATCAATAAGCTTGAATAGCTTCGCACAAATTGGTTTAAATGCCGGTTTTGCGACTGCTCATACACCTGAATGGAAGGAATTTGTGAACTCTATAAATGGGACCAGCGATGTTGACGTTCTGGATAATGGATTTCATGTAGGAGTAGACTATTGGTTTAAAGTTTTAAAAGACTATAGAATTGAAGCAATGCCTGAATTGAGTTATACCACTATGCAAAATAGGGGAGATAATGCTGAATATAAGTTCAAGGCAGATAAATTATCCCTTCATTTTAATACGAATATTTACCTTTTCAACATGGAGAGTGATTGTAATTGTCCTACTTTTTCCAAAGATGGACCTTCTTTGCAAAAAGGGTTTTTTATAAGAATTGGCCCAGGGGTGAGTTATATAAACCATTCAATTGGGACCTTTACAGGAAATGAAGAGATTGCTGCTAATAACGAAGTTGTTTTCGATCTGCGATTAGGAGTTGGAATCGATTTTGGATTGTCTGACTTCTTAACCATTACTCCAATTATTCAGGCTGATCGTGTTTTTAAATCAAACTGGGAGCGCTTGCATACAATTTCTGCTGCTCAAATTGAAGTTGAAAATGACAACATTTCTGTTTTTGATAAACTGTTTTTCGGAATACGAGTAGGTTTGCGTTTTGATGAATTGAATAAATATGGTTACCGCTAGAATCTGAGATATCGAAGTCTATTTTTGCAATAGTATTGCAGAAGGAATTGTTTTACCTTTGCTGTTCTAAAATAGAACATAATTATGGTCTCTGAAGTTGAGCATATTTTAAATCAAAAAGAGGTGCGCATAACTCCTATGCGTCAAATGATATTACAACATTTTCTAGAAAAGAAAGAAGCAATAGGATTGTCAAAACTAGAAAAGGAATTTCCTAAATCAGACCGAATAACAATTTACAGAACCTTAAAAACATTTTCCGAAAAAGGCATCATTCACAAAATCGAAAATGTTGGTCCGGAATTAAAATATGCCTTGTGTTTAGAAAACTGTGAAGAAAATTCACATACCGATCAACATCCACATTTCCATTGCTTGTCTTGCAATTCAATTACCTGCTTGGAATCTGTTTTTATACCTTCACTTGAATTGCCTTCAAACTATAAAGCCTTGTCTTCAGAAATGACGATTAATGGAACCTGTCCAAAATGTAGAGAATAATTGCAATAGTATTGCAAGCAAATCTGCTTTAGATTTGTAAGAAAAAAATGAAAATTTATCTCTTCTTTTTTGTACTCATCTTTTTCCTAATCGCATTTGTCTTTCGATCTTTATTGGCTTGGAAGCAAACCGGAAAAAATCCAATTGTCCTTTCCAACTCAGATGATATTCATGGTTTCCAAAGTAAGTTGTTTAAAATGCTGATTCTATCGGAATTTGTGCTGGTAGGATTTTATTCATTTACCAATTTGCTGGACAACTATCTTATTAAGATTAGCTTTTTTACGAACTCAAGCCTGGAGATATTAGGCTGGGTTTTATTGCATCTTTCATTGCTTATCGTTTTTGTTGCACAGTTGCAAATGTCAGATTCATGGAGGATCGGAATCGACTTTGGCAATGAAACCAACTTGATAACTTCTGGACTTTTTTCAAAAACAAGAAACCCAATCTATCTTGGTTTATTGATGTCAAATGTGGGATTGTTTTTGGTCATGCCGAATCCGATAGTTTTGCTGATAATTGTCGGTTCTTACATTTCTATTGAAACGCAAGTTCGCTTGGAGGAAGCTTATTTATTAGAAAACAACAAAGAATATCAAACGTATTTCAAAGAGGTAAAGAGATGGCTTTAAAATTTTAATTGTCGAAAGACTTCCCAAACCACAATCCCGAGACTCACAGAAATATTCAAAGAATGTTTGGTTCCATATTGTGGAATTTCAAGACAAGCATCGAGTTCTGGCAAAACCTCATCACTGACTCCTTTGACTTCATTTCCAAAAATCAAAGCGAACTTGGAATCACTTCCTTTCTTAAAATCTTGTAGCATTGTAGACGCTGTAGTTTGCTCTACTCCGAGTACTTG
>CALIAG010000403.1 GCA_938041325.1 uncultured Saprospiraceae bacterium
TAAGTTTCGGAGATAGGAATAATTTGGTCGGCTATTTTTATTCTACTGCGTTCAATGGATTCTATTTTGCTCAAAGCGACCATGTAAGATTTGTGGACTCGACAAACTAAATTAGAAGGAATGATCTGTTCTAAATCTTTGAAATTTTGCAAGGTCATAATCTTCTTTGTAGTCGTATGAATCCTACGGTAATCGCGCATTCCTTCAATGTAAATGATGTCTTTCAGTGTTACTTTTTCAAGGCGATTTTCAGTTTTTATAAAAATAAAATCAAGGCTAGGTTCTTCTTTTGTTTTAATCAAAGCTTCTTGAGCTTTTGTGACCGCTTGTAAAAATCTATTGAAAGTAAAAGGTTTTAAAAGGTAGTCGGTGATATCCAACTCATACCCTTTGAGTGCATATTCTTGGTAGGCCGTGGTGATGATAACTTGGCTTTTTATTTTGGTGTTTTCAAGCAATTCAATTCCCGAAAGTTCATCCATGTTGATGTCAAGAAAGAGTACATCTACTTCATTGGATTTTAGAAAACTCAACCCTTCTAATGCATTGTCAAAAGTTGCGGACAAGTGAAGAAAGGGAATCTTGAGAACGAAATTTTTAGTTCTTTCGAGCGCAAGTGGTTCGTCTTCTATGATTATGCAATTGAATTTTTCCATTGATCTGTGAATATTAAAAACCTAATGAGGGTTATTAATCGTAAGATTTACTGTGTATTTATCATTTTGGTTAAGGACAAGCAATTCATGTTGTTCTTGATAAATAAGGTTTAGCCTTTTTTTAATAAGATCATTTCCAAGGCCATTATTTTCTTGTTTTAATTTGCGATTGGGATCAAACTTATTTTCACAGTCCATTTTTACAAAATCATCTTCAATTTGAATGTGAATATTAATGGCGTTTTCTATTTTTTTATTGTTGGTGTGCTTGAATGCATTTTCAATAAAAGGGATGAAAACCATTGGTGCAACCAAATGACCATTTGCTGTTCCTTCAATGGTAAAGTTAATGTAATTAGAATTGGAAGTCCTTATTTTTTGGAGCGCAATATATTTTTTTATGTATTCAATTTCTTTGGATAATAAAATCTTGTCGGTCTTGGTTTCAAATAACATGAAACGCATAATATCAGAAAGTTTGTTCAAATAATTGGAAGCTTCTTCTGCATCTTTTAAAATCAAGACATCGATGTTGTTTATGGTGTTGAAAAGAAAATGAGGATCAAGTTGCGATTTGACCAAAGCCAATTCCATCTCATGATTTTTCTGCTGTAATTCTTCTTTTATTTTTATTTCATTAAACCAAGTTATAAAACCACGAATCATCATTCCTACGATTCCCGAAATGATTCCAATTACCGACATGGCAATAATAACCCCAATCAAAACTTGATTTCCATCCTCGCCACCGCAAGCTTCACTATTTGTAATATACAAACCTGTATAGCCAATACTTCCTGCAATTAAGGCTATTGCTGCTCCTGAAGCAAAGGTTAATAAATATTTCTTTTGTTGTAAAAATTTTGGAAAGATGTAAAAATAGTAACTGTAAAAACATATGACAGATGGTATAAAAGCAAAGTACCAAATCACTTCAAACGCAACACCAAGACGTTCTTCTATATCAACTTCATCCCTAAAATAAAAGCCTAGCATTGCTAAAATCAATGCAAAGAAACATAGCCAAAAGCCGACGTGTAGTAAGATTATAACTGATCTTTTCATGCTGTATACTTTTAGGTTTCGCTCCTACGGAGCTAAAAAAGGATATTAAGACTTTTGCTATAAAGGTTTCGCTCCTCTGGAGCTCGATTAATAAATACTGACTTTACAGAAAGTTTTAGCTTATTTTAGTCTTTTCATTTTGCAAGGGCAGCTGAACCAAAAGTCATACTATTTTAGGGATTTAAAAAGTCTATTCTGCAAAATGGGGATTTTGATCTGCAAAACAGAAGTGTAGCTTAGATTTATTGGCTGGAATAAAGAATCGTTTTAATATCAAACTTAGAAAAATGGATTTCCTTCCTGAGATTTAATATGGTCAACCAAAATTTTTAAACCCAAATAATGCTTGCTCATGCTTGGATTCGGGTTTACATAATTGAAGTTTTTATGCCTCCAGAAAGTCATGCAAGCTCCTGCATATATCGTGAAAGCAGGAAGAGCATCCTTTTCTTGCTCATTCAATTTTACAATACTTTCATATCCTTTTAACAGTAGTTTTGCTTTTGTAAAGTTGATCATTTTTTCCTCTGCACAAAGTCCGATAATGGCCATTCCTATATCAAAAACACGGTAATAATTGGCGGCTTCTTCAAAATCCATGATCGTAATTTCTGAAGTAGAATCGCTGACGATTAGATTGCTCGCAAAAATATCAGAATGAATAAATGCTTTTGGAAGAGCATCTGAAAAGAATGGATTTACGAATTCCATAATTCCAATTAACCATTTTTCAAAATCAGACCCTTTAGCATATTGCTCCAAGAGCTTGAAATGTTGTTGACCGTAACTGATTTCTTTCGTCAAATAATCAGGAGCAGGAACCTTATGGAGTTTTGCCATTTGGACACCAGCTTTTACCATCAATTCATCCGAAAGATGATCGTGAATTCGTCCTTCTAAAAAGATTTTGAGCATCACTGGTTTTTCATTCCATGTACTGAAACGATTGCCATCTTTAGTATAAATGATTTCGGAAGTTCGAAAATTATGAGCCGCTAAATGTTCAAGTAATTGAGCTAAGGTATTTAATTCCTGTTTAGACTTTTGTTCACAAATGGTGAGTACAAAATTCCCATTCTCAGTAAAAACGCCATAATTTGTGTTCTCAGAACCACCGCTCAATACCTTATAAGAATCGAATCCTTCGACACTAAATTCGGAAAGAATTTTATTTAAATCGTCCTCTTTTAATTTTGTGTAAAGACTCATTTATATTTTGTTAATGTTGTTTAAATCCCAGTTGGATTCCATTGCATGCAAAAGAGCTGCTTCTAAATGTGCATGATCACAAGTATACACTTTTTGACATCGTTTTTTTGCTTCTTCTGTGGAATGATGTTTTCCTGCAGGCGGCAAATCATTTATAGATAAGGCTTTTTTAATTGTTGCAGGAAATTTTGCAGGATGGGCTGTAGAAAGACAAATTAGTTTTTCATTGCCCAATTGTGTTGTTAAAGAATCCGCCGCTGCGATTGCAACTGCCGAATGCGGATCCAATAAGTAATTCTCTGATTCATAAATTGTTTTGATAGTGCTAAAAGTCTCTTCATCCGAAATGCTTATTGGTAAAAAACCTTTACTATAAGAATCAAAAGTTTGGGAATCAAATTGAACTTTTCCGGTCTCTTCAAATTGATCGATCCATTGTTTCAATTT
>CALIAG010000404.1 GCA_938041325.1 uncultured Saprospiraceae bacterium
TATTTTAAGGAATATGGATTTCCAAAAACAACTAAAACAACTTTAGTTCTAGCTTTTAAATCCTGTAAGAAATTCTTTGTTTTAACGGTTACTCCAAAACCTTTTCGAGCGCTGCTATTCATGTCATGTATTCCAACAATAACAGTTTTGTACTTTGACAATTGGTTGAGTAAATCCTGGTGTTTATAAGAGGACAAATCTTTTGCTGCGTTGAAGTGTTTTACGTCCGTGTAAGAGCTCAGTCTTTTTTGAAAAGGCGTGGTAGAAGAAGCTCCGATACTTAAGGATGCAATTTTTTGTTCTTCCAGATTTTGAAATGGAATAAGGAATTCATTATTTCTTACGAGCGTTAATGCGTTTTCGATCAATTCTCTTTTTAGAATTTTTGCTTCCGGCGTTTCGAGCTCATAGCGAACATTGGATCTGCTTAGCGGAGTGAAAGAAGAAAGACCTAATTGGTATTTATATTTTAAAACTTTTTTCACACTATAATCTAAACGTTCCTTGGAAATAGATCCGGTGTCGATTGCTTTTTTAATTGCTCTTATTGCTGCTGAAATACTTTTTGGCAAAAGCAAAACATCGGAACCTGCCTGCAAAGCTTTTACTTCTACTTGACCAGACTCGTGGTGTTTAGCGACTCCTTCCATTTCTAGTCCATCGGTGAAAATTATTCCTTCAAAATTCAAGTCTTCTTTTAGAATATCGGTAATTGCTTTTCCGGATAAACTCGTTGGCATATTCGGCGTATTGTCAATGGAAGGAACATGAAGGTGGGCAACCATCATTGATTGTACGTTCTGCTCTGCTAGTATTTTAAAAGGAAACAATTCTATGCTATCGAGTCGCTGTGTATTGTGGTTTATGATTGGCAAATCATAATGTGAATCTACGTCCGTATCTCCATGACCAGGGAAATGTTTGGCGCAAGCCATAATGCCACCATCTTGCATACCTTTCATATACATGTAACTTTTGGCAGCGACATTGTATCGATCCTCTCCGAACGAGCGTGTATTGATAACTGGATTTTTGGGATTGTTATTTACATCAGCAACGGGAGCAAAATTGACATGCACTCCAATTCGCTTGCATTGACGAGCAACCTCTTTGCCCATATCGTATAGCAAACGGTTATCCTGTATGGCGCCTAGCATTAATTGTTTTGGAAAACTAAATCCATCCTCTTTAAACCTCATGCCTAAACCCCATTCTGCATCCATTGTAACCATCATGGGTACTTTTGCTAGGGCTTGGTATTGGTTGGTCAGCTCGGTTTGTTTTTCAGGTGTACCTTGAAAAAAGCAAAGTCCACCAACTTGATATTGAGAGATGGTTTTTTCTACACTTGCAATATGGTCTGCTCCTAAGTCGGAATGTGCGCGAATGATAATGAGTTGCGCAATTTGTTCTTCAAGGGTCATAGAATTGAAAGTCGTCTCAATCCATTCTTCCTGTTTGGCAAGTTCTTCTTTTAAATTTCCAGAATCATTGCTTACTGCTCCATCATTTGCACTCAAACAAAAAAAGGAAATAAAAAAGAGTATAAGTATATGGGATTTGTGTTTCAACATTTTTTTGCATTTAACTCACCAATGAAGTAATCTCAAAAGAGAATCTACTGTCTCAATTCTAGGGCTTTTTGTTGGTATTCAGTTGCTTTTTGCTCGTCTCCAAGTTGCAATTGAATTTTGCTCATCATATCATAAATATTGGCTTTGTTGTCATCGGTATCCGCCAAAGTAACTGCTTGAGTAAATAACTCAGTGGCTTTAGAAAAATTGTTCAAATTTGCGTAAGCAACTCCAAGGAAGTACGTGTATTTAGCTTTATCGTTTCCTAAAGGAAGGGCTTTTTCAAAATTAGAGATGGCTAATTGGAAGTTTTTTTGTTGGCTATAATATTTACCAGCGTCTTCATAGGTATACGCTATTTTTTCATTTATTTGCTGGTCTGTCAATCCGGTGCCACGCAGTTGCTCAAATTGTTGAATGGCTTGATCGAATTTTCGACTATCGCGCAAAGCAATTCCTCTATTATTCATCGCGTCCACATCATCTGGATCAAGAGAAAGAACTTTTCCATAGTAGCCAATTGCTTTGTCATATTCTTTGAGATAGGTGTGTGCATTCCCTAGTTGTAAATACGTGTTTTCGTAATTGGGATGAATACTTCTGGCGATGTCAAGATGTCCTATTGATTCTCTAAGTAATTGGTTTCGCAGAGGATTGTCTTCTTTTAACTTTGATGCTCGAATTGCTTTTTCTGCTCCTACTGCATTTTGCAGTTTTGCACTATTTTTAGAAACTTCAATGTCCGTATTGAATAAGGTATAATTGTTTTTCCAAGCATTGTTTCGCATTATGGTTAAGCCTCCAAATATTAAAGCAATGGCTATTGTAATTGCTCCTGCGGATTGTAATTTTTTAGCCGTCAGTTTAGAGTTGCCTTTTGCAAAACGATACAAAAGGACTGCGATTGTAAAACAAAACCCAACAGAAGGCATGAACAGAAAACGTTCTGACATATTAGTCCCAACTGCAAAAACCAGATTCGAAACAATAAAGAGCGTTCCCAGATAAAAAAGAATGCCGAAGCTAAGGTGATCTTTTTTAGGCAATTGTTTTAATGCGTAAAAGAACATGGCTAAATAGACGAGTAAACTTAAAATTACCTGCCAGTTTCCAAAACTCATTTTATCTACATGCCTTGGATAATAATCATGCGTAAGAGGATAGGGTACGAAAAGAAGTTTCAGGTATTTTCCAAGTGTATGTTGAATGGTTGCTAACTTTTCACCAGTTTCGAAAGGAACATATCTATTGTTTTCAATTTTCAAAAATGGATTGTTCATCAACTCATTGGAAGGAGGACCCAGAGACCATCCTAAGATATTTCCTCTTATGATGAGGAAAAGAATTGTGGCTACTAATAATGGAGTGGTGTGACGAAGAATGTCAGCGGTTTTTGCTTTAGTGAAAACGAAAAACAAAAGAGGGACAGCTCCAAGAAAAGTAATCGTATTTTCTTTTGACATGATGGCTATGAAAAAGCACAATGCTGCCAAGAAAGAGGACAGTATATTTTTTTGTAAAAAGGCTTTTAAAGTAAAATAGGTCGCTGCTAATGAACCCAATAAAGCCATGATTTCATCTCTTCCTTTGATGTTGGCAACGGCTTCAGTATGTAGCGGATGTGCGGCAAAGAGCAAAGTTGTAATTAGCGCAATGATGTGCGCATAGCTTTTATCGTTTTCAGCGTTTAGCGTTTTTAATAATAAAATATAAAGCACGACACATGTCAGACCGTACAAAAGGATATTGAAGAAATGGCCGATGAATGGACTTCCTTCGTAGATAATTTCCCCATCGGCATCCTTAATGATATTTCCTGTCGGATCCTTTTTCGCTTTTTTGAATAATTGCCACTCTATAGCAAACATTAATAAGGTGAATGGTCTATAACGTCCACCTTCCACTAACATATCTTTTCCTTCTACTTTGAAGAAGCCTTTGAAAGTGTCATATTTTAAAATTCCAGAAAAGCCATCTAAACCTTGGGTGGTATACATGTTGTCGTAAATGACAATTGCATCATCTTGGGTATAATCGTGGTTGATGGTATTTAGATACAAGGCACAGGAAAAGCAAAATATTATCAAGCAATTCAGTTTCGTATTGAACAGAAAATCAGGAAGGTCAGCAGTCGAAATTGCTGTTGATTTTGACTTACTTTTTGAACTGTTATTTTTAGAAGGCTTTTTCGCTTTGGCCATATTGAAATTGTGTATCCAGAATTTAATGCCAAATTATGGTTTTTTTTAATATTTAAAGTATGAAGTTGTTTAAAAGTGAAGCATTAGTTAGCGCTAAGTCTGTGTTGACTCGCCTTTAATTCACTTTTGTTAAATGATGCAATTCTTTGGACGGGAAGTAAAAAAGCCAACCGGCTCACTAGGAGCCAGTTGACTTTAATCTATACTGAGAGAAAGTATTAAGTATTTTTGAGTTTGAAGCGATTAACTTCTGTGCCAACCGCTTGGTCATGTTTAGCAGCAATAGCCGCTGTAATAAACACCTACTGGTTTTACCAATTGCCCTTGTTCGGATTTGCCACTTAGAAAAAGTACGGTATGTGCCGCTTTTTCTCCAAAATCAATGATGTAATCCATTTTACCATCGCCATCAAGGTCACCATACCAAAGTAGATTTGTCATTGGACCAAATTCAGTTTGAGCCCCGCTTAGCTTTTGCCTTATCCCTTTTCGTCCTACGGCATACAACTCTGTATCATAGCGGTTATTGCTTATCTGTTTGATCTCCAATGAGGCTTTTTCTAGCAGTTCAACATTTGTGGAGTCGCCGATGTAAATCGGTTGCTCGTATCCCAGATATTCAGAGAATAACAATCGATCACTCTGGTAAGCATAAGGTGTTCCGAATAGAAACATTGAAGGAGCATCAATATCTGTTACGATGCTAAGAAAAGCACCAAGTTCTGTTTCTTCGGTGAAAAAGCTCAACTTAACTTTCTTTAGAACTGTTGCACTTCCTTCTTGATAAACTCCATACCAATGCCAATCTGGGCGGTAATGTAGGTTTTCATAGCAATTGCTTCCTTCAAATAAAAGGGCTGTTTGCTTATTGAAAGTATTGTCGTAATTCCAGTCGTAAAACAAATATGCACTGAACACATATCCTTCTTCCCCGTCATAACGGACTTTTACCCAGTTTCCGGATAATCTTGGTGAATAGGAAGATTGTCCATAGTAGTATTTGTAATCGCTGGTCAAAGTATCTGGTACCATTGGGGCATCTTCGATTATTTCGACTTGATCTCCAAAAGGGATTTTATTGATGATTTTCCCTGCAGAATAAGGCTTTGTTCTTAAGTTCAAACCACTAACAGCGATGACTGTGTTCTGGCTTGGGTTAAAGTTTGTGGGTTCTGTATTCGAGCTAGAGTTTGCGTTTGCAGTATTTGTTCCAAAAAGGAATACCATACAGCTGATTTGAATTGCAATAATTAAATTTTTCATCTTTTATGGTTTTAATGTTTTGAATGAAAATCAAATTGTTAATTCAAAGGTACGGGGGGATGGAGCTTATTGAGGGGGGAAATGAGTAAGTGAGGGGGATGGGTGAGAATTCGTTCTGCGGTTTTCGAAAGTTCGTGTGTCTTTTGGTTTTCGGGAGTTTGTGATTCTTTCGGTTTTCGGGAGTTCGTGTTTCTTTCGGTTTTCGAAAATCGTGATTCTTTTGGTTTTCGGTAGTTTGTGATTCTTTTGGTTTTCGGGAGTTCGTGATTTTTTCGGTTTTCGGTAGTTTGTGATTCTTTTGGTTTTCGGTAGTTCGGGATTCTTTTGGTTTTCGAATATCGGGATTTTTTTGGTTTTCGGTTTTTAGATGCTTTGATTCCTTTTTTGTTTGAACAGGATTTATAAGATGTTCAGGATGGTCAAGATAGGACGATAGAACGTATCCTGTCTATCTTTCTTAATCTTATAAATCGTCTTCTTTCATTCCGAACAGGATTTTTAAGATTTATTGGATAGGTAAGATGATACCTTACAAAGTTTTATATTGTGTGAAAAATCATAGTAATGGAATACATACTTAAAGAGAAGTCATTTACAATGGGAGATGACTTTGTTGTGAAAGATAAAGAAGGGAATAAGCATTTTTTATTTGATGGAAAAGCATTTAGGATTGGAGAAAAGCTGATCGTAAAAGATGCAGAAGGGAACAAACTAGGGCACATCCGTAAAAAGATGATTTCTTTGAAAAAGACTTATGAAGTGTATAAAGGAGAGGAATTGCTTGCTAAGGTGAAAAAGAAAAAAGGCCTTTTTCGTAAGAAAATAAAAATTGATGTTGGTGGTAAGGAAGACTATAAGATTAAAGGGAATATGATGGGACGAGAATACTCTTTTTTAAAAGGAAAAAAAGAAGTAGCCACTGTTTCTAAAAAGAGATTTAAAATACAAGATAGTTATAGTGTGGTTGTTTCAGAAGAGGAAGATCCATTGTTGATATTGGCAACAGCGGTGATTATAGATTTGATTTATTATGAAAAGGACAATAAATAATTAACTTTTTACCACTCCTAATTTATTTCCAGCTAAATAACGAACCGTCGAACTCAGAACACCATTATTTAGTTCTATCAATCTGAATGCTGTTCGGTGATGATCTACTTTAAAGTCTTCTTCTCTTTGGTCAATTTGAAAAAAACAAGAAGGTGTAATATGGATATTTAGATTTTTAATTTGAAGATTTTTTTCAACATGATAATGACCACAAAAGACATTTACAGTATGTCGGTGATCGAAGAAGATGGATTGAATTTCTTCCATATCTTGTAAAGCATGCTTGTTGTCCATAAATGGAACTCCAGCCTTAATTGGTGGGTGATGCATAAATACCGTGATGGCATCATCGTGTTGATGAAGCTGTCTCTTTAGCCAATTTAACTGATTTTTAGAATGTTTTCCGATGGAAGAATCCAGAAAAAGACAAGGATATTTTCCAATTCTTTTTGCAAAATAGAATTCCTTGCCGTTTAATAAAGAGGTACGCTGAAATGATTCGGCTATCATTAAGGAATCATCATGATTTCCTGCAATGACATCATATGGCACTCCGAAGTTTTCCATGACAGCGTGAATCCATTGATAAATCTCATTTTGACCATCAATGCAACACAAATCCCCCGTCAATACCAGATGATCTGGTTCATATGATCGGATGGAATCCAAAGTGTCTAGCAAGTTTTTCCGAACATCGATATCAAAAGGATTTTCATTTTCCTTGTCGATATGCAAGTCCGTGATTTGAATAATCTTCATGTTTTTCCCAATATAAAATGTATTCTCTCTACTAATTACCATAAAAATGCCAAATTATGGGGATTTACTCTTTGGGGTCAAATTATAACTCACAAATAGGGTAATCTAGTATGTAAACCTCCTTTTCAAAAGGAAAGTTTAATCGAAATTAAACTTGTTTAAAATGTAAGTTCGATGAATGATATATTACTTGTTTTTTTAAGGTAAATGAAGTTAATAAAAAAATGTCTACGATAAAGTATCGTAGACATTCGAACTATAATGGTTTAGTCAATATTCTATTTTAGAATCCGATTTTGTATCAAGGATTAAGCAAGCTGGAAAAAAGATTGGTCTTTGCTTTCCAAATAACTTTTTCCCATCAAGTATTCGTCGACTTTTCGTGCGGCTTCTCGACCTTCTGAAATCGCCCATACGACCAAGGATTGTCCACGCCGCATATCCCCTGCTACAAATACTTTCTCTAGATTGGTTTGGTATTCTTGATCAGAAACGTTTCCTCTATCGTTGACTTGAATACCCAATTGCTGGAGCATCCCTTCATATTGCGGATGAATATATCCAATCGCCAACAAAGCCAACTCGCAAGGAATTTCTCTTTCTGTTCCTTCGATTTCTACAAGTGTTGCTCGACCTCCTTCTTCTGGCGTTTCCCATTTCACATCAACCAACTTTACCGCTTTTAGCTTGCCAGATTTATCTCCAACAAATTCTTTGGTCAGTATCGCCCACTTTCTATCGCAGCCTTCCTCATGCGAAGAAGATGTTCTGAGTTGCATAGGCCATAATGGCCAAGGTGTTTTTTCAGATCTACTTGCAGGTGGTTGCGTTAGCAATTCAATTTGAGTGACAGATTTTGCTTTATGTCTATTGGAAGTTCCTACGCAATCAGAGCCTGTGTCACCTCCGCCGATTACCAGAACATTTTTACCCGTTGCTTTTAGTTCAATCTCTTTTTCGATTTTATCTCCAGAAACTCTTCGGTTATTTTGTTCTAAAAAATGCATCGCAAAATGAACTCCATCGAGTTCTCTGCCTGGGATTTTTAAATCACGAGGTATGGTTGACCCTCCGGCTAGAACAACTGCATCAAAATTATCCATCAAATCCTGAACGGGTATATTTACACCAACGTTAGCGTTGAGCTTGAAAATAATTCCTTCTGCTTCCATAATTCCTATCCGTCTTTCGACGACCCATTTTTCGAGTTTGAAATCAGGAATACCATATCTTAAAAGTCCGCCTATTCGGTCATTGCGTTCGAAAACGGTAACCAGATGACCTGCTTTATTTAATTGATCTGCTGTTGCAAGTCCTGCAGGCCCAGAACCAACAACTGCTATTTTTTTACCCGTACGAACAATTGGCGGTTTAGGTCGGATCAATCCTTTTTCGTAAGCCGTTTCTGCTATTGATTTTTCAATGTGTTCTATGGCTACAGGCTTTTCGTTGATGCCCAAGACGCAAGCGGATTCGCAAGGAGCTGGACAAATTCGGCCTGTGAATTCTGGAAAATTATTGGTTGAACTTAATATTTTAAAAGCTTCTGCCCAATCTTGTTCGTAGACTGCGTCATTGAATTCTGGAATTACATTTCCAAGTGGGCAGCCATTGTGGCAAAAAGGTATGCCGCAATCCATGCAACGTGCGGCTTGCTTCTCCGTTTTGGCCACACTGAATTCCTGATATATTTCCTTGTAGTCATTCACCCTTTCTGTTGTCTTTCTTGACTTCGGTAACTCTCTACTGTATTTTTTAAAACCTTTTGGATCGCTCATTTTTTTAAAATTTAGTAACTAAAACTCAGGACTAAAATAGCTTTGTACTTTTTTCTTATGCTCTGTTTTTAACTTTGGATCTTTCGTTCTTTTTCTTTGCTAGAGCCGCTTTGTAATCTTTCGGCATGACTTTGACGAACTGCTTGATGGCATCGTCCCAGTTGTTTAGAATTTCTAAAGCTTTTTTACTACTGGTGTATCTAAAGTGATTGCGGATCAGATCTCGGATAATTTCTATATCTGTTTTATCTAGCGGATCTAGGTCAATCATTTCCATATTGCAGTTTTGTTTGAATTTTCCATCTTGATTCAAAATGTATGCAACTCCTCCACTCATTCCTGCCGCGAAATTTTTGCCTGTTTCTCCAAGATTTACAACAATCCCTCCCGTCATATATTCACAGCCCTGATCACCAATTCCTTCTATGACTGTTTTCACACCCGAGTTTCTTACACAGAATCTTTCTCCAGCCATTCCTTTTACATAAGCTTCTCCTGAAGTTGCTCCATAGAAGGCTACATTTCCTATGATGATGTTTTTATGTGCTTCAAATTTTGCTTCTCGATCTGGAGAAACAATAAGCTTGGCGCCTGAAAGTCCTTTGCCAAAGTAATCGTTCGCTTCCCCTTCCAAAGTAAATTGTAAACCTTTCGCTCCAAAAGCACCAAAGCTTTGACCAGCAGATCCTCGGAATCTAAATTGTATGGTATCTTCTGGCAAACCTTCTCCTTTGAACCTTTTTGAAATTTCATTGGAAAGTAAAGTTCCTGTAGCCCGATCTGTGTTTTCTATTTTGAATGTTGTGCTGACTGGTTTTTTCTCTTCCAAAGCAATGGCTGCATATTTTAATAACTTCCAATCCAACACATCTCTAATTCCATGATCTTGTGCAATACGTTTGTATTGTCCAACATTGTCATCTACTGGTTCTTTGTATAAGATTGGTGAGAAGTCAATTAATTTATGTTTCCAATGCGGGACATCTTTTTTAACTTTTAAATGTTCCACTTTTCCGACCATTTCGTTAATGGTTCTAAACCCTAGTTCAGCCATGATCTCTCTTAGATCCTGAGCCAAATACGTGAAGAAGTTGATAATGTGTTCTGGAGAGGCAGTGAATTTTTTTCTAAGATCAGGATCCTGAGTTGCTATTCCAACCGGACAAGTATTCATATGGCATTTTCGCATCATGATACATCCTTCCACTACAAGAGCTGCAGTAGCAACACCCCATTCTTCTGCTCCAAGCATAGTCGCTATAGCAAGGTCTCTTCCAGTACGGATTTGACCATCAGTCTGAAGAGTGACTCGATCACGGAGTTTGTTTTTGACAAGCGTTTGATGGGTTTCTGCTAAGCCTAGCTCCCACGGTAAGCCTGCATGACGCAGTGAAGTAAGCGGGGATGCTCCCGTACCGCCATCGTGTCCTGAAATAAGAATTGCATCAGCATGTGCTTTTGCTACTCCAGAAGCAATGATTCCTACACCTGCCTTTGATACTAGTTTTACATTGATTCTTGCTTTGCGATTGGCGTTTTTTAAATCAAATATCAATTGTGCTAAATCTTCTATTGAATAGATATCGTGATGAGGTGGTGGTGAAATTAATCCAACTCCCGGGGTTGAGTTTCTAACTCTTCCAATCCACTCGTCCACTTTGTGTCCAGGGAGTTGTCCGCCTTCGCCCGGCTTCGCACCTTGTGCCATTTTGATTTGTAACTCTTCCGCATTGCTTAAGTAATAAGAAGTAACGCCAAACCTACCTGATGCAACCTGTTTGATGGCTGATCGTTCCCAATCTCCATTTTCTTTTCTTTCAAATCTTGATTCGTCTTCTCCTCCTTCCCCACTGTTGCTTTTGCCACCAATCCTATTCATCGCAATGGCCAAAGTCGTATGTGCTTCGTGAGAAATGGAACCAAAAGACATTGCTCCAGTTGCAAATCGTTTTAAAATATTCTCTACAGGCTCGACCTCTTCTAATGGAATAGCATCTCGTTTTCTGAAAGTAAGAAGTCCTCTCAGTGTACAAGCTTTTTCTGCTTGTTCATTGATTAAGTTTGCATACTTTTTATAAACATCGTAATCTCCTTTTCTGGTTGCGTGTTGGAGTAAGTGAACGGTTTGCGGATTGAATAAATGAAATTCACCTTTTCGTTTCCATTGATATATTCCGCCAACTTCTAGTCCTTTTTTCAGTGCTTCATTATCTGGATATGCAAGGCTCTGACGAACCAAGACTTCCTCTGCAATTCCATCAAAACCGATTCCCGCAATTCTTGAAATTGTTCCTGCAAAGCATTTTGTAATGACTTCTTCTGAAATACCCAAAGCTTCGAAAATCTGTGCTCCTTGATAGGATTGTAGTGTAGAGATTCCATTTTTGGACATTATTTTCAATAAACCTTTTCCAACGGCTTTTATGTATTTGTCTTCTAATACTTCCTGGCTGAATTTTTTATCAAAGTAATTCAACTCTTTAAGACTTCTGATACTTGCCAATGCCATGTAAGGATTCATTGCATCAGCACCATAACCAATTAGCGTCGCAAAGTGATGTGTTTCGCGAATGTCTCCTGCCTCCACAACAAGGGAGACTTTGTTTCTTATCCCTTCATTTATTAAATGATGGTGTACTGCTCCGATTGCCAAAAGAGAAGGAACCGGTGCCCATTCTTTATTGTTTTTTAAATCAGAAAGGACTAGGATATTGATCCCATTTCGAACCTGATCTTCAGCCGAGGCGCAAATTCTTTCGATGGCTGCTTTGAGTCGACCTTTTTGACCATCCGCTCTAAATATAGTAGCGACTTGTCCAGTCTTAAAGTAATCGTGATCTATTTTTTTAATCTTGGTAACGTCTTCGTTTTTCAGAATAGGTTGATCAAGGTGAATCACTCTGCAGTGTTTTGGGCTAGGATTCAGGATGTTTCCAGAACCTCCTAGTTTTGCAAATAAAGACATCACAGACCTTTCCCGTATGGGGTCAATTGGAGGGTTGGTGACTTGAGCAAAAAGCTGCTTGAAGTAATTAGCGAGATGTTGACTTTGTTGAGAAAGTACGGCCAATGGCGTATCTGCGCCCATACTGCCGAGTGGATCTTTGCCACCAATAATCATCGGTGCTATGATGACTTTAATGTCTTCTTTCGTGAATCCGAAAAGTTGTTGCTTTTTTAAAACATCTTCTGAAGGAATCAATACTTTTGCTTGTACATTAGGCAATGCATCTAGTCTTGTTCTATTTTCCGCTAACCAATCGCTGTAATTTTGACGTTTACAAACGATACTTTTTAATTCTTCATCACCAATAATTCGTTTTTCATCCATGTCGGCAATTAACATTTTGCCAGGTTGTAATCTTCCTTTTAAAACGACGGTTGCAGGATCAACGGGTAGTGCACCTGCTTCTGATGCGACTACCAAGGTGTTGTCTTCAGTTAATAAATAGCGGGACGGCCTCAAACCATTTCTGTCTAGCGTTGCACCTACCAAAATGCCATCAGTAAAGCAAATTGAAGCAGGTCCATCCCAAGGTTCCATCAGGTTTTTGTGGTATTCGTAAAATGCTCGTTTGTATTCTTCCATTTGCTCGTCGTGTTGCCAAGCTTCAGGAATCATCATCATCAATGTTTCAGGAAGGCTTTTGCCACTCAATACAAGAAATTCGAGGACGTTATCGAAGTTTCCCGAATCTGAAAGATTGAATCCACAGATCGGTTTTAGCTTTTCCATTTCGTCAGCAGAAAACAAATTAGATTCAAGCAAATGTTCTTTTGACTTCCACCAATTTATATTTCCTCGAATGGTATTGATTTCTCCATTGTGTGCAATGTAACGAAAGGGTTGTGCGAGTTTCCATTTAGGAACGGTATTGGTTGAAAAGCGAGAATGGATTAATGCAATAGCAGATTTGAAATTTTCGTCTTGCAAATCTGGGAAATAGGGACGCAATTGATAGGTCGTCAATTGACCTTTGTAAATTACTGTTTTATAAGAGAGGGAAGAAAGGTAAAAGTGATCTTTAGATTGTGGATAAGTTTTATGGATGTTGTGGGTAGAATATTTTCTAAGAACGTATAATTTTCTTTCCAGTGATCTGCCTTCCAAAGCAGTGTCTTTTGGTTGAAGAAAAACATGTTCCATTCTTGGTTCAACATCAATTGCTGAATCGCCCAGCGATTCATTATCCGTCGGGATTTTTCTATAGCCTAATAGTTCAAACCCAAGTTCATCAATGTAATCATTAAATAAAACCCTGCATTGATTTCTAAGGCTTCTATCGTTTGGAAATAAAACTACACCAACACCATATCTACCAAATTCTGGTAATTCAAAACCAATTTCACGACACTTTTTAGTAAAGAATTCATGTGGAACTTGTAAAAGAATTCCAGCACCATCACCAGTGTTAGGTTCAAATCCACAAGCACCTCTATGTTCCATATTGGAAAGCATTAATAAAGCATCTTCTACTAATTTATGCGTCTTGTTGCCATTGAGGTTGGCGATGAGCCCGGTTCCACAAGAGTCCTTTTCTAATTCGGGGGTATATAAACCTTTTTTAGGTTGTTGCTCAGCTTCCATATCGTAATTTTTGAATAATGAAAATGCACATGAAAAGCCATTGGGGTGGCCCTCAATATGTGAACTTGGATTTGGTAAATTTGATTTAAGCGAATTATAAAGATAGATATTTATTTTGAAAATTGCCGATTCGTGAAATATTGTAGATGTAAATGGAATAAAAAAAGAACAATTAATCATTAATTGTTCTTTTTTCGCAATATAAAATGGAGGCGAATTTTTAGGTTTCTCTTTTTGGAAACAAAATCATGTTGTGTAAACGATTTGTTATGTGCTAACTGATTTTGTGAGTTTTGGAAACTAAACGTTTATGATTTGGTTTGGAAAAGAGGAAAACCTTATTCTAGATCTAGCATAATTCGGTTTTTGCCCTTTTTGCTTTTTTTAAATTTTTCGTGAATAATTTCCTCAACGGTGCGGTTTTGAATTTTACTTTCCAACCAAGATATGATATCGAGATATAAGAAGGACCTTTTCTCATAAGGATGTTCGACGAGTATTTCTAATTTGTTTTTCAACTTCTTAAAAGACTGAATAAGGTTTTTTCGTTCGAGGTATAAAGCATTTCTTAAGAACTTCAAGATTTCAGATTGTACCAAATTTAAATCTTCCATTTTGGCCAAGAACCGATAAACAGATTTAATGATGTATTCGAGAAGATCTGTATGCCCCAATTCGAAGTGAACGATAAGGTGAAGCAAACGAGCATAGCATTGAATGTCCTCTCTTAGATTTCCAACTTCTTTAAAATGAATGACTTTGTTCAAATAAATAAGTGCTTCTTGATTTTTTCCAGCTCCAAAATATAAGGAGGCAATTTTGTAGTAAAAAACCATGATTCTGTGGTGATCCAAATGGATGGAATATTCTTTCAATTTTTTCTCAATATTAGGAATGATCTTCAATCCTTTTGTGAAACTTCCTTCTAGGAATACGGTATTAATTTTTGCAGTTTCTACATAGAGAAAAATCAGCGTCTTTTCATTTACATTAAAAGAATCATCATTTTTTTCTGCAAATTTTTCTAACTCTTTTAAGGAAGAAACAAGCTTACTATGATGGCCAACGTAAAATAAAGCAGCTAGCAAATTGTTGTACCCACGCATAAACAACTCACGGTCTTTGTTTTGCATTTCTACATCCTTCTTAAATAAATCAACCCATTTTTGAGAATATTTAAAACACTGCAAAAAGTTTTGAAGGATGTAATTGTACCAAACATAGCATTGGTACAAATGAATCTTTTCGAAAAATGTAAGTTTCTCAGGATCAACATTTGGAAGATTTGATTTAAAAAATTCCCAAACGATATAGGCATTTTTTTGATTTCGGATATGCCCTAATTTGATGTACAAGCCATACATTTTAAGAGCCAGATTAGAAAGTTTACTAGCATTATGAATGACCTCTATTCTTTTTTCTGATTCCGTAGTTAAGGCCTCTGCTCTGTTTTCAATGCTTCTAGTTATATGCCTTGATTCAATTAATTTTTCAAATTCAATGATTTCTAAATGAAGTAAGTCCAGATTTGCTTCGAATGCTTGTTGCTTTACACGGTCTAGCAATTTCAAACTCTGCATATACAATCCTTTATTGTAAAGGATTTTCCCGTAATCCAATTGCTCTCTTATCTGTAAATCAGGATTTTTCTGGGTATGAATTAATCTTAAACTAGTCAATAACTGTTTATACAAATGCCTTTTTTGATTCGAAAGTTGAGTCCTTTTTATTGTTGGGATTTTCTGCAATAAAAGTGCTTCATCATACTTCTTTTGTTTGTCCAAAACATCAAAAAGCTGGATGAAACGGGCTGTTTCTTTGCTCTGAACTCTATTTACATAAAGTTTGAAATTCCTTTTTTCCGACTTTGACATGGACTTAATTAACTTAAAGAGATTGTCCGTTTGTAAGCTGGGCATTGTAATTAGGATGTTTTTAATGGTTTGTCTATCAGTTGTTTATGTTGATAGCTTAAGTATTTGATGTTGTAAATCAATAGCTTTTTGATTTCTATTGAGGCTTTAGGTTTCTTAGATTTGGATAGCAAATTTAATCAATAGAATAATGGAAGACGGGATGGCTAAAACACTTTTTGATAAAATATGGGAAAAACACATCGTAAAATCTAAATCGGAATATCCTGATTTGATCTATATCGATCGTCATTTTATTCATGAAGTTACTTCCCCCCAAGCCTTTGATGGTTTACGAAAGCGCAACCTTCCTTTAGCTAATCCACAACAAACCATAGCTACTGCTGACCACAATGTACCGACTAAAAACCAGCATTTACCTATAACTGAAATGCTCAGTCGTTTTCAAGTTGAAACTTTGCGTGAAAATTGTAAAGAATTCGGAGTAGAATTATACGATTTGGGGCACCAAAAACAAGGAATAGTTCATGTGATTGGTCCTGAGTTAGGAATTACACTTCCTGGTTTGACAATTGTCTGCGGTGATAGCCATACTTCAACGCATGGCGCATTTGGGTGTATAGCATTTGGTATAGGAACCAGTCAGGTAGAACAGGTGATGGCTACAGAATGCATTTTGCAATACAAGCCTAAGACCATGAAGATTGAAATCAATGGGACTTTAGGCAATGGTGTTTTATCAAAAGATATCATACTCTACATAATTTCTCAAATATCAGCTTCAGGTGGAACAGGACATTTTGTGGAATATACAGGATCGGCTATTCGATCATTGTCCATGGAAGCAAGAATGACGATTTGCAATATGAGTATTGAGATGGGAGCAAGAGGAGGTATGATCGCTCCTGACCAAACTACTTTTGATTATATCAAAGGAAGAGAGCATGCGCCAAAAGGACAAGCATGGGAAGAAGCTTTAGCATATTGGAAAACCTTGACTTCGGATGAAGACGCAAAATATGATACAGAATATAGCTACAAAGCGGAGGATATCGAGCCAATGATTACTTATGGAACGAATCCAGGTATGGGAATTGGTGTGACTCAGAATATTCCGAATGTAGCCATGAATAGCAATGAACAGGAGATGGAAAAGGCTCTTGGTTACATGGGACTTCAGAAAGAACAAAGTCTGATAGGAAAAGAAATCGATTATGTTTTTATAGGAAGTTGTACCAATTCAAGAATAGAAGACCTAAGGTTGGTTGCTGATTTTGTAAAAGGAAAACAAAAAGCAGATAACGTGAACGTTTGGATCGTGCCGGGTTCGAAAAAAGTGGAAGCGCAGGCAATTGCAGAAGGACTTGATAAAATATTTACAGCCGCTGGATTTGATTTGAGACAGCCAGGTTGTTCTGCTTGTCTTGGAATGAATGAGGACAAAGTCCCTGCAGGAAAGTATTGTGTCTCGACTTCTAATAGAAACTTTGAAGGAAGACAAGGTCCTGGAGCAAGGACGTTTTTGGTGAGTCCTTTGACTGCGGCAGCAGCAGCAGTTACTGGAAAGATAATGGATGTAAGACAACTTTTGAACTAGACAAACATGGGATTTATAAAACTAACATCAAGGTGTGTGCCTTTGCAAGTTTCGAATATTGATACAGATCAAATTATTCCTGCAAGGTTTTTAAAAGCAACAACCCGAGAAGGTTTTGGCGATAATCTTTTTAGAGATTGGAGATACAACGCAGGAGATGTTCCTAACGAAGATTTTGTTCTAAACAATTCTAAATTTAGTGGAGAAGCATTGATTGCTGGAAAAAATTTTGGATGTGGATCCAGTCGCGAACATGCAGCATGGGCTTTAGCAGATTTTGGTTTTAAAGTCGTAGTCTCTAGTTTTTTTGCTGATATTTTTAAAAGCAATGCTTTGAATAATGGCCTTTTACCGATACAAGTAGATGAGGCGTTTTTGAACTTGCTGTTTGACGCAATAAATGAAAATCCAACTACCGAAATAGTAGTGGATCTTGAAGAACAAAAAATAGAAATTCCTTCAAAAAACGAAAGCCGTTCTTTTGAAATTAATGCCTATAAAAAAGTGTGTTTAATAAACGGATACGATGACATCGATTACATTTTGAATCTAAGTGACGATATCAAAAAGTACGAAGAAAGCAGATTTAGTTTTAATAAAATTTAAACCAAATTAAGGATTTCACGGAATTAAGTTAACTAATAAATTGAATGAAAAATATTCTTAATTCCGTGAAATACTTAGTAGAAAAGTGAAGATGGAACCAAAAAAAATAGTTGTACTTGCTGGAGATGGCATTGGTAAAGAAGTTACCTTCTGGGGAACAGAAGTATTAAGACTTATAGGCAAAGGCTTTGGATACCGATTTGAAATTGATGAAGCTTTGATCGGCCACTCTGCAATCGAAGTGACCGGCAACCCTTTGCCACAAGAAACTTTGGATAAATGTAAATCAGCAGATGCCGTTTTGTTAGGAGCAGTTGGACATCCAAAATATGACAATGATCCTTCTTTGAAAGTAAGACCAGAACAAGGATTATTAAAGATCAGAAAAGAACTTGGCCTTTATTGCAATATTCGACCGATTAAAATTTTTGATGAATTGCTTGATGCGTCCAGCTTAAAGCCTGAGATACTTAAAGGCGCTGATATTTTGTTCTTCAGAGAACTTACGGGAGGTATTTATTTTGGAGAACCTCGAGAAAGAAGAGATAACGGAAAAGTGGGTTTGGATACAATGGTTTATTCTTATTCAGAAGTAAAGCGAATTGCAAAAAAAGCATTCGATGCCGCTTCGAAAAGAAACAATCGAGTTCATTCTGTGGATAAAGCGAATGTGTTGGAATCTTCCCGTTTGTGGAGAGAAGTGGTGCAAGAAGTGGCAAAAGAATATCCAGATGTTGAATGCATTCATATGTTTGTAGATAATGCTGCGATGCAATTGATCAAAGATCCAAAGCAATTTGATGTAGTGCTGACGGGCAATATGTTTGGAGATATTTTGACCGATGAAGCATCACAGATTGCTGGGTCGATGGGGATGCTAGCATCGGCGTCTATTGGAGATCAAATTGGTTTGTATGAACCAATTCATGGAGCAGCACATGATATTACAGGAATGAATATAGCCAATCCGTTGGCGACCATTTTATCAGCAGCATTGATGCTGGATATAAGTTTTGATTTACAGGAAGAAAGCCAAATTATTATAGACGCAGTAGATAAAGTTTTGAAGCAAGGATTTAGAACTCGGGACATTGCAAGTGAAAGCACTGCTCCAGACAAAATTCTTGATACAGAACAAACAGGATTGAAAGTTTTACAAGCAATTAAGTCCACAATGTCTCGATCAGTATTGATTTAAAAGAAAAAATTACTAACCATGTCTGACAAGATTTATATTTTCGATACCACGCTGAGGGATGGCGAACAAGTGCCAGGATGCCAATTGAATACTACTGAAAAAGTGGAAATTGCAAAGCAATTGGAAATGCTTGGTGTAGATGTGATTGAAGCAGGTTTTCCGATTTCAAGTCCTGGTGATTTCAAATCTGTAATTGAGATTTCGAAAGCAGTTAACGATCCCATTATATGTGCTTTGAGTAGAGCTGTTGAAAAAGATATTCAAGTAGCGGGAGAGTCTTTGGCATTTGCTAAAAGAGGCCGAATCCATACGGGAATAGGTGCTTCTGATTATCATATCAAGCATAAATTCAATAGCACCAGAGAGCAAGTTCTCGAAAGAGCTGTGGCAGCAGTAAAGTACGCAAAAAAATATGTGGAGGATGTTGAGTTTTATGCAGAAGATGCGGGGCGTGCGGACAATGTCTTTCTTGCTCAAATGATTCAAGCAGTCATCGCAGCGGGAGCAACTGTGGTCAATATTCCAGATACAACGGGCTATTGTTTGCCAGAAGATTATGGCAATAAAATAAGGTTTTTAAAAGAGAATGTTTCCAACATCGATAATGCAATTATTTCGGTGCATTGTCACAATGATCTTGGGATGGCAACAGCGAACTCAATCGCAGGAATACAAAATGGTGCGCGTCAAATTGAAGCGACAATAAATGGTATTGGAGAGCGAGCGGGAAATACTTCTTTGGAAGAAGTGGCCATGATTATCCAGACCCATAAAAGTCTGAATATGCACACCAATATCGACAGTAAAAAAATTACGATGTTGAGTTTGTTGGTTTCTAAAATGATGAGAATGCCCGTGCAGCCCAATAAGGCAATTGTTGGAAGAAATGCATTCGCTCATTCATCCGGGATTCACCAAGATGGTGTATTGAAACACAGAGACAGTTACGAAATTATTTCTCCGCAATCAGTAGGAGTGCCAGATAACTCAATTATTCTTACGGCAAGAAGTGGAAAGGCAGCATTGAATTTCCATTTGAAAAAATTGGGCTATGAATTATCAAAAGATGAACTTCAAAAAACGTATGCCGACTTTTTGAAACTAGCAGATCAGAAAAAAGATATCGCGGATGAAGATTTGATTGTTTTGATGGAAGGGAAATTATCTGATACAACAATAGAAATTAATCATGTGCAGGTTGTCTGTGGCAAGCCACTCGAACCTCTTGCAACTGTAGAACTCTCTATCAATGGGAAATCTTTTAGGGAAAGCGCTACAGGCAATGGCCCTGTCAATGCAAGTCTTCGAGCAATTGATAGAATCCTCGGAGAGAAAATCGTATTGGAAGAATACTTAGTCCAAGCAATGGCTAGAGGCAGCCGCGATGAGGGAAAAGTACACATGACAATAGATTATAGTGGAAAACGTTTTCATGGGTTTGGAGTAGATGAGGATATTGTGATGGCTTCGGTGAAAGCTTATGTGAGCGCTGTTAATAAAATTTCTACGTTAAAAATTAAAAGAGAAAATTCAGTAGCCAAATCTATGGCTTCCTAATAAAGAACTTGGTTTTATCAAATTTGGTTTAATTTGGTTTGGTTAAAGACTGGAAGAATTACTTCCGGTCTTTACTTTTTATCGCCGGGTTAAAAATTGTTTTTTAATTACTGACTTTAAGCTTTTTTTCATCAGTTTGCTCTCCACCCAAGTTGACATATCTAAGTAAAGAAAAGCTCGTTTTTCAAAAGGATCTTTTTCCAATTTTGTCAAAATAAGTTTGAATTTTTGAAATGCATCAGTGTATTCGTTAATTGGTAAGCTTGATATTGTCTTAAAAAAGCGAATGGTCTCAACTTGCATTTTATTCAGCTCTTCCATTTTATCCAAAAAGCGATGCACAGAATTTAAAAGGTAAGGGAGCAAGTCGTAATTCCCTAATTCATAATGACAAATCACTTCTAATAATCGGGAGAAACATTGGATATCTTCTCGCAGGTGCCCCGCTTTTAGTTTGGTAATATTATTTAAATAGTCCAATGCGACTTCATAATCACCACTGCCATAATAGAGGTAAGCTATTTTGTAATAAAAGACGAGGATACGGTGGACATCCAAATGTTTTTCATGTTTTCTTAATTGCTTTAAAATTATCGGAACGAGCGCAAGACCTTGGTCAAAAGACCCTTCAAGGTAGTGCTTGTTTATTTTTGCAGTATAGATATATAAGAAGGAAAGTGTTTTTGAAATGGTGTTAAAGGATTTGGAAAAATCAGCGTCAAATCCTTCAAACTCTTTCAAGTATTTTTCAAAAGCTTCATCTTTTTTAAGATTATAAACTGCCGTCAAAGCATAATGTAAACCCCTCATATATAAATCGGGATCCTTTTCTTTCATATTTGGATCTTGATTAAAAATACTGGTCCATTCTTTTGCATGTTGCAGACAACGTTCAAAATCCAATAAGATATAATAGTACCAAACGTACGATTGGTGTAAATATATTTTTTCAAAAAAAGTAAGGTCTTTTAACCGAATTCCATCGAGATTAGATTTAAAAAATTCTTTTACAAAAATGGAATCCTTTTTTGTTTTGACATGTCCTACCTGAATGTAAAGACCATGTATTTTTATTTTTAGATTCGAAAGTTTGCAGGTGTTGTTTATGATTTTACTTCGCGCATCTGCTTCTTCTATTAAGTCAGGAACTTTATTTTTTATCGCTCTACTCCTGGTAATATGTCTTTCCTCAATTAGTTTTTGAAACTCAATTATTTCAAGGTGCAGCAAGTCGCGATTATTGTCAATAGCTATTCCCTTTATCCGTTCCAGTAATTTTAAACTTTGTAAGTACAAGCCTTTGTTATAAAGCAACTGAGAGAAATCGATTTGCTCGCGAATCTGAATGTCTAGGTTTTTTTGAATGTGCTGAAGTCTAAGGCTGGTAAGGATTTGTTTGAATAAATGTCTTTTTAAATTGGCCAATTGACTTTTACTTAATCCGATTATTTTTTTAAAAACAACTTCCTCATCATACTCTACAGATTTGTCGAGTACATCAAACAATTGAACGAATTTCGTTTCATTCTGATTTTGCAAACGGTTTGCGTAGAGCTTGAAATTTCTCTTTTCGGACTTAGATAGAGATTTTATAAGCACAAAAAGTTGGTCTCTAGGAGCTATGGATGTAACATCGTATTTAGCCATAATTTACTGGTTATCATTTGTTTATGTGATGTTTTAAGCGCTTTGACGATGACATTGTTTCTATTTTATTGTGCAAATATACTTAAGATAGATTTTACATTTGAAATGTACTTAACAGCTTGAATAAATTCGACTACTCGAATCAACGCTGAATCCATTTTTAAGGAAAGTCAAATTTACAAAATATGAAAAAGATAGAAGCAGTAATTAGGCTCTCGAAATTTGATAAAATTAGAGACGCGCTCGCAAACATTGGCGTTCGATTTTTTACACTTAAAGATGTGAAAGGATTCGGTCTGCAGAAAGGCGCTAAAATGGTCTATAGAGGATCAGTCTATGATGCAGATTTTATTGCACGATTACAATTGGACATTTTAGCTGAAGATGAAAAAACAGATGAAATTGTAAAAACAATTACAGAAGCAGGACGCACGGGAGAAGTAGGGGACGGTAAAATAATTGTTACTGCTGTGGAAAGTGTTACTAGAATTCGTACCGGAGAAGTTGGTGCAAAAGCGATTTAAAAACCCCAAATAAAAAAGTAAGTTCTATTCAATAAGACCAAATAAAGATGTAGTTATTTGACGGAAATAAAAGCATCATATTTTTAGAATTTCGATAAACTTTCCCATTTTTTCTTAGTTACGAAACTCTTAGAAAGTTTGTCAAAATCAATATAGATGAATTTGTTTTTTTCCCGTCTTTTAGAATTTAAAAACTAATTAAAACATTTTAAGTCATGGATGAAGGAAGAATTGAAGCCATAGAAGCATTAGCGAACCAAGCGCTTTATACAGGAAATAATACTTGGATGCTAACGGCGACAGTATTGGTCTTTTTAATGCACTTAGGATTCGCATCGCTCGAATCCGGCTTCGTAAGAAAAAAGAATACAGTAAATATTCTGTTTAAAAACTGTATGATTATTGCAATCGGACTATTGAGTTATTATGCTTGCGGATTTAATTTGATGTATCCCGGAGCAGAGTCTGCTGGAGGATTTTTTGGTTTTGCAGGATTTGGCTTAAGCCTTCCTGAAGGTGCCGCAGGCGGAATAGGCTATACCGAAGGTGCTTACTCTTATTATACTGATTTTATTTTTCAAGCGATGTTTGCAGCAACCTGTTGCACAATCGTATCAGGAGCAGTAGCGGAAAGAATTAAACTCGAAAGTTTTCTTTTATTTTGTGTTCTTTTTGTCACCTTCAGTTATCCAATTACAGGAATGTGGCAATGGGGTGGAGGCTGGTTAGCAGAAATGGGTTTCCATGATTTTGCAGGATCAACCTTGGTACATGCAGTTGGTGGATGGGGAGCGCTTGCAGCAATAATTTTGCTTGGAGCAAGAACGGGCAAGTACACAGAAAAAGGCATCAAACCAATTCCTGGACACAGCATGCCTTTAGCGGCAGTTGGCGTATTCTTACTTTGGTTTGGCTGGTTTGGATTCAATGGAGGATCCGTATTGTCAGGAGACCCGGATGGTGTATCATTGGTTTTCGTAACCACGGCATTAGCAGCAGCAGCCGGAGCAATCGGCGCATTTATAGCTTCTTATATTATGTTCAAATCTTATGATCTTTCAATGGTCTTAAACGGTATATTAGGTGGCTTAGTTGGAATCACTGCAGGCGCAGATTTAATGTCTCCAGGTATTGCCATTATTATCGGATTTATTGCAGGAGTGATTATACCATTCTCTGTAGTATTTTTTGATAAACTCAAATTAGACGATCCTGTTGGAGCAACTTCCGTCCACTTGGTTTGTGGAATATGGGGAACGCTAGCAGTTGGTATTTTTGGAGCTAAAGCCGGACTTGGACAGTTAGGAATACAATTAATCGGAACATTGGCCATCGGCGCCTTTACCTTTATATTTTCTTTCGGAGTAATGTATCTACTTAAAATAACAATGGGTATCAGAGTTTCTGAAGAAGATGAATTGATTGGTTTAGATCTTTCAGAACATGATATGTCTGCTTACCAAGAAGTTGAAAAATTAGGCAACTATAGCATGGCAATTAAGTAAAAATAAAGAAGGTAGTAAAATTCGGAAACCTATTTTTACTACCTTCTTTATCTCTCACAAAAAAAACGAGACTCCTGATAAGCGGCAAAACTATCTCAAGAGTCTCTAGTTTCAGGAAAACAGAATTCCATTTCCCTAGCACAAATGTAAATCTTTGAAGCCTATAATCCAAGATTGTTTGGAATGAATTGCTTCAGGCTGATAGTGGTATTTGGTGTTTTGTTTTCATGATCAATTTTATAATTAAAAAAACGTTTTTAATTCAAAGAATCATGAAAAAATTATTGACAATTGTATTGACTCTGGTAACGATCAATTTATTTGGTCAAATCAAATTAGATTCCTCTTTTACGATTAGCGGTTCAGCAGATATGTATTTCAGAACGAACCTAAATAGTACAAACGATACCGAAAACGGAGGAACACTGGCTCCTGGTACTTCTTTTGCAAACCTGCCAGGCTTTTCTCTGGGTATGTTTAACCTGATTGCAGAATACGAAGGAAAGAAGACAGGATTCGTTGCAGATTTAGTAATTGGTCCAAGAGGAGCGGAAGCTGTGTTCGGTTCGGGACCAAGTCAGAATATTGTCAACCAATTATACGCTTACTGGAATGTTAGTGATAATTTTAAATTGACAATTGGAAACTTTAATACATTTTTAGGATATGAAGTAATTTCTCCAACAGGGAATTTTAATTACTCCACTTCCTATTTATTTTCATACGGTCCCTTTTCTCATACAGGTCTGAAAGCAGATGTGGATTTGGGAGGAGGATTTTCAGCAATGCTTGGTGTTTTTAATCCAACAGATTTTACCGACTTCAACCCATTCGCAGATTACGTAGGTGGAGCTCAATTGGGATATGAGAATGATAAAGGAGGAGCTTGGTTGAATTTTATTTTATCTGACGGATTTTATCAAGTAGATTTGACAACAGGCTGGCAGGCAACGGATAAGGTATATGTTGGATTTAATGCGTCAACAGCGCAGGATAACTTTTCTGGAGGAGCCTTGTATTTGCAACTAGCAGCTAACGATGCATTGGCTTTTGGAATCAGAGGAGAATACTTCAGTGATACAGGAATCGAAGTAGTAGGAATGGACGAAAGCGTAATTGATGTGACGCTTTCTGCGAATTGTAAAATTGGGAATTTAACTTTGATCCCTGAAATTAGATTGGATGCCTTTTCAAGTGATATGGTAGTGAAAGATGCGACGAACATGGAAGTTCAAGATAACCTGACTTCTTTAATGCTAGCTGCAGTGTACGCTTTTTAGGAACGCATTGGTTCGTTGTTATATTTGCACTACTAAATTGCTGAAAAAAGTATTTAAAGAAAAAAGTAGCTGAAACGATTCAGCTTTAAAAGAATAATTTTTTAGACTAATTATATTTTTAAACCAGTTAAATTTTAGTAAAAATGGCGAAGTACAAATTGGAGTACGTCTGGTTAGATGGATCCGAACCAACTCAACAAATGCGTTGCAAAACGAAGGTTGTTGACAGTACAAAATTTAAGAAAAAATTGAAGGATTGCCCGATGTGGTCTTTTGATGGTTCTTCAACTAATCAGGCAAAAGGTAACTCTTCTGATTGCTTATTGAAGCCCGTTAGACTTTTTCCTGATCCTTCTAGAACGAATAGTTTTTTAGTGATTTGTGAAGTATTAAACGCAGATGGTACACCACACGTTTCAAATGGAAGAGCTACGATAGATGATGATGATAATGACTTTTGGTTCGGCTTTGAGCAAGAATATGTATTGTGGGACATCAGTCATCATACACCTCTAGGGTTCCCTGCGCAAGGATACTTTCCAGCACCTCAAGGTCCGTACTACTGTTCTGTAGGAGCAGAATATGCAACAGGCCGTGAAATCGTTGAAGAGCACATGGATTATTGTATTGAAGCAGGTTTGAATATTGAAGGCATAAATGCTGAGGTAATGAAAGGCCAGTGGGAATATCAAATTTTTGCAAAAGGAGCCAAAGAAGCAGGAGACCAAGTATGGGCCGCTCGATTCTTGTTGGAGAAAGTTGCAGAAAAATATGGTGTTCGTATTAACCTTCATCCAAAACCAGTTCATGGTGACTGGAACGGATCTGGAATGCATGCGAATTTCTCAAACACTGCCTTACGTACTGCTGGTAAGAAAAAAGTGTACGATGAAATTTGTCAAAAATTTGGCGATAAAAAACGCATCAAACAAGCTATCGCAGTTTATGGTGCATACAATGGAGAACGATTAACAGGAAAACACGAAACGCAGTCTATTAATAAATTCTCTTATGGAATTTCGGATAGAGGAGCTTCAATTAGAATTCCAATTGCAACTGTTGAAAACAAATGGAAAGGATGGTTAGAAGACAGAAGACCTGCTTCTAATGCAGATCCATACAAAGTTGCTTCATCGATTATTTCGACTGTTAAAGGAAATTAACCCCAAAATTCCCTTTAAGCCATACTATTTTTGAACTGGATTAAAGAACATCATTGAATTTAATTTGGTTTATATCGTTCGTATTTTGCGGACAATATGGTTAGGACTAGAAGGCTGTTCTTTTAAGAGCAGCCTTCTTTATTTTCCAGTTTTTTTATTAAAACTTAGTCAACAACAATCATCTTCTCTGGATCCCAGTTGATGACCTTTTTGTTAAAGTAACTAAGATTCGCACATAACGAAGGACCTGCAGCGCGCAAACCAAATGAGGCATCTTGAATGATCGGAGTGTTTTTTCTCATTGCATCAAAAAAGATTTCAAAATGTGTTTTATTGGGATTATCACCTTTTGGGCCGTCATATACCATTTCTTCTTTGAGTGGTTTGGCAAGTGATTCAGGATATTCTTTTTTGTATTGAGCTACAAACTCTTTTTGCGTTCTTTCTGAAAAAGTGTCAAACGAATCCCATCCACCATAGCCTGGTGCCTTGCCCATTACATTTCTTTTCACTACTACTCCACTCCCACTGATTTCCATCAAACCTTCACTTCCTATTAATCGTACTTTGGATCCACCTCCGCCACCATCAACAAAATTGGTGCGCAGTTGCAAATTAAAAGCTGGATGAGTTTCTGTTTTAGGATAATCAAATGCACCAATAATAACATCAGGTACATCTCTGCCATCCTCCCAATATCGCAATCCTCCTGTTGCATAGATTCTTTCTGGTCCTTTAGAATCTAGGACAAAATGAATTCCTGTAAATAAATGCACATATAAATCTCCGGCTACTCCAGTACCATAATCCCGATAGTTTCTCCATCGGAAAAAACGAACAGGATCAAAAGGAACCTTCGGCGCATCTCCTAGAAAGCGATCCCATGAAATGGTTTTTTCAGATGCATCTGGAGGAATAGAATATTGCCAAGCTCCATTAGCAGATTGTCGGTCATACCAAGCTTCAGCCATGATGAGTTTTCCCAATACACCGCTTTTATAAAGCTCTTTGGCTTTTGCATATACTTGCCCACTCATGGACTGGCTGCCTACTTGAAAGACTTGCTTTGTTTCTTTTTGTTTTTTTATAATTGCTAATCCTTCCTCCAACTTATGAACCATCGGTTTTTCACAATAGACTGCCTTTCCAGCCTCCATTGCAGCTATTGCAATCTTATCATGCCAATGATCTGTGGTAGCAATAAATACCGCGTCGATGTCGTCTCGATTCAAAATTTCCTGATAATCTGCTGTGGTTCTGATCTCCTTGCCATACAGTTCTCTGACCCTTTCTAATCGACCTTTGTACAAATCACAAGCTGCAACCAATTCTGCCCCTTCTATTTTTGCGAGTGTTTTGCAATGGTTAAAACCCATAATTCCCATGCCTATTCCTGCAATTCTGATTTTATCGTTTGCAGCGTATCGTTTCTTTTCTTTATTGGGAAAAAACAGAGGATGAGCGATAAGAGAGGGAGCTATTCCTGTGGCAACAGACCCTGAAATTGCTTTTTTTACGAAAGTACGACGTGATTTATCCATCTTTGTGCTTTAATTTTTAGGTAATTTCTATCAATGAGCGCTTACAATTTAATGAAAAATGGAGCAATTCTCGACCATCCGAAAGTTAAATTCATTCTTTGCCTTGGGATGGTACCTGACTAGAAATGGTAGATGAATTAAATAAATATTAAAATTCGTGTTTGGTTGGCGGGAAAAGTGAATTTGGTTTAACTTTATTCTTCTTTTAATAATTACGCAGCGGAATATCTATTCTTGCGTTTTTACAAGGCTTAACTTAACTAGGACTTTCATGAGATACTTTTTACTTTTCACCTTCTTTTTTACTTTAAATATGAGTTTCGGAGCTTCCATTTCAACCCAAAACTCTTGTGAAACGATTTATAGCGAAGTAGATGAAGATGCCCGCATACCAAGTGATTTTTGCGATAAAATGGAAGAATTGCATAGAAGAGAAGCTTGCGGATTAAGTCGTTTGAAATTGTTTTTTAGAAAAAACATCAATTATCCAGAAGCTGCAGCAAAGGCAGAAAAAAGAGGCGTTTTGAATACTACCATTACGATCAATGACCAAGGTCAGGTCATTGCAACAGATTTTGGAAATGAAATTGGCTTTGGATTTGAAGAAGAAGTCCTGCGTGTAGCAAAAGATTTACCAGAGTTTATTCCTGCAAAAATAAATGGAAAAGCTGTTTGTAGTAAAATAGAACTGGCGATTCAATGCAAGCCCAAGAAAAATAATATCCGTTATAAAGCCATAGAAGAACAGGTTCGAATGTATGACCCAGAGTGTGAAGGAATTGCTGTAATTCAAGATCGTTTAGGTTGTTCGAATGTAAACCTGTATGCCTTTTTTGAAAAGAACTTGATCTACCCTAAAGAAGCAATTGATAACAAAGTAGAAGGAAAAGTAGTTGCTAGAATATTTTTTGACGAAAAAGGAAATATTACGAAAAAGGAAGTAGTGAGTTCTTTGGGATCTGGCTGTGATGAAGAAGCACTGCGTTTAATTGATCTGGTTGAAAAATGGGTGCCTGCCAAATTGAATAGCAAGGTCAAACCATCGAATAAGACGGTAAAAATTCAATTCCTTTTACCTTAGATACATGGCCTTTTTGGGCCTAAAAGCCCAAAAAATAAATGAAGTTCTATTCTTTTTAAAAGACTTCAATCCCTGCACTAAAAGACTTTTTCTTTATTATGAATAATTACATTTAGCTTTTGGCAAGCTATTAGCGGTTTTAATAATATGCTAAATGATTTGATGCACTCCGTAACAACGAAACGACTTTCCTTAATCGCTCTTAGCTTGGAGCAACTTGAA
>CALIAG010000405.1 GCA_938041325.1 uncultured Saprospiraceae bacterium
CCGTTGAAAAGTCATATTGTTGATTTCATCATTGGTTGCAAATGCAAATGCTTGAACTTGAACTTCCATCCGAATAGCATCTCCATTGGTTTCTGTATGCAAACCACCTGCATCATTGTATATCCAAAAGGTCATTTCATCAGCGTAGTTTGGCATTTCACATCCTCTGACTTGGATGATTGGATAGTCTCCACCTTCCGGTGTATATATTGTATTTTGATCATAATCAAAGAATGGAGCCAGTCCTTGCACAGCATCAGGTAATTCGAATTGGTGGATTTCGAAAAAATGAGGATTACCTCTAGCTGGCCAACCTTTAATATCAATCGGGATTAGGTCTGGATTGTATTCAATATCATTGTCTTCCGCAAATTCAAACATGTTGCGGTGATTGTCAATGTCTTCTCCAAATACAGTAAAAAATTTATCCCAATCCGCGCAAGTATCTGTTCCTGTTACACCAATCTCAGTGAGTGGGCCTGGCCAAAAATCAGTTGCACCAGTGCTAGATCCGAATTGTTGACAAGCTACCTTCAGGTTGCCTCCAGGGTCCAGTCCGCCTAACCAAACGGCACCTGCAAATAGAGAAGAGACTTCTGGGACCCCAGATGCCGGATCGACTTTAGGGACTACGTATCTGCCATTGGAATTTCCATCCCACCACACATCCCCACCGTTGAGTAGTCTGGCTCTGACGTTATTGATGTCCATGTCGTAGGCTTGTGTGGCTTGTGCGCAATCCATTCGATAGCTTGCCGTTTGCGAATTTGAGGTTCCTGGGGTGGGCGCTCCGTGGTTAGGCCCTACATGTGCTTGCGTTTCGATTACACAAAAACCAAGCATTATAATTAGTAGTTGGATTTTTGTTTTCATAAGAAGCTTTTTTAAGAAAAGATTCCTTTTCGACGAAGAATCATTTCTGTGATTAGTGAAATATTGTTTTAAAAATCAAATAAAATTCCTGCATACATTCTTCTCGGTAAACTGAAGAAATTAGGGTTTAAAACGCGCCATTGATAGGCATCCAAAAACGCATCAACATCTCTTCCTGAATTGACTGCATTTTTGATATCCGCTTCGCCAAAAGGAGAGGCTAAGTATCCATCATCATCCGGTGACCCCGTTGCTGGATAAACTTGAATGATATTTTTCCGATCCAAAAGATTTTGAATTCGTAAGTAGATATTTGCGTAAAGACTTTTGTTCTCGTCTTTTGCTTCATATAGCCTTACCGTTTTGTCAATACGTAGGTTCATTGTGAAGTTCCAAGGCAGCCTTGCTCCGTTAATTTGCCCTATCGTTCCTGCGCCATCTAGACGGTTGGGTTGAGCCTTTGCGGTGAATGGTCTGCCAGATACCGCATTGGTTTGTAAATTGATGCCAAGCCCTTTTAATATAGGCTGGCCAAAGACGTAAGGACCTGTATATTTTCCCTGTACTTTCGTTCTGTAATCTGCGCTTAGATTTACATTGTGTCTTTGATCGAAATTGAGTGGAAATAGCGTTCTTAAATTCCCACGTCCTGTCAGACCTCTTTGTGAATCTGCATCAGATCCAGTACCATCTGCAAAGGCAAGGCTGTAGGTAGCAGAGAATTGAAAGTTGTTGGTTCTACGCAAATTGTATTGTGCGTTGAATCCTTTAACTGTGCCAAAATCCTGATTGCTGTAGCTGGTGTAATTGTTGACAGGAGAAGCTAAATAAAGGTAACTTCTGCGCTGGATCATATCTCGCATTTCTTTGTAATAACTAGATACTTTAAGCGAAGAATTGTTGCTTAGTTTTTGTTGAAAACCGACTTCGTAATCAATCGTCTTTTGAGGTTTTAAATTTGGATTGGCTATAGGTTGGTTTTCGTTAAAATAGTAATAGTCCAAAGCTGTAGCTCGATCTACATTGATGCCAGCAGCAGAAGGTCTTTGGACCAGTATGTCATAGTGCGCAAAAAAGTTAGCTTCGTCAGAAATAGGGAAAGAGAAAGAGAGGCGAGGCATCCAATTGATTTGCGTTTTGTAATCCTCAAAAGAATTCGAAGGATCAAAGTCACGGCTTTTTATATCATTAACTCTGTCGTCATATAGTTTGGGCGTTACTACGTTGCCTGCAAAGATTTGGTTGCCACCATTTGCAGGGCTTCCGTCTGCGAAAAACCAATCTTCGTTGTCGCGATAAGCTTTAACTGTCTCAGAACCTGGACCATCAATGTAAACTTTGTAATCTGATTCAACTCCTGCAGGAAGGTCCTCTCCTTTTGAGGTGAAAAAATCATTGGCATTCATGACTTCATAGAGAGAGTAAGGATCTTTCAGAACTTTGGTATTGGCATCGTAAAAATCAGTTCTCATGCCTATGTTGAAAATAATATCACCAAATGAAAATCGGTCTTGGATATATGCAGCAGTATAAATCGGCCTAGAAGATGCAACAGGAAATGTGCGGACCCCGTTTTCATCTTCAGCAGTAAAAAAGTGATCAAAAGTAACTTTGTTAGAAAGCTTATTGCCAAGAAAATCAAAGCCCCAATAATTCAAATCAATTAGATTAAATTGATCGTTTAGCTCTTGTGCAGAAAATAAATCCAAACTAAGTTGATCTGGATCAAGCCCGTCGACGTTTACATATTCTCCGAGTTCATTTCCCGTTAATTCTCTTATTCGTTGGTAGAAATATAAATCAGCAGGAGCATTGTATTGCGTCTCGTAAATGCTTACTTGGTTCTCTTCGTTATAGAAAGCGATTTGGGTCGTATCTACACCAAGTATGTGGCGATTGGCCTGTTGTCTCGCGATTTGCCAAAGGCTGTTGGGGTCAAGATTGTAGCCTCTGTTGATGCGCTGTTCATAAATAATTCCAAGGGTAAATTCATGTCGACCATCGTCTGATGAACCACTAGGGTAGAGGTCAAAACTGGTGTTTAAATGAAGATTGAAAAGATCGTTGTCTTGTTTTTGGTATTGATTGTAAACTTGATTGATGTTGGTGTGAAAATTCCAGGCTGTTTCTACGGCGCCGATGAATTCACCATTCAAAGCAGAAAAATCATTTAGGTTGCTAAAATCAACTCCCTGGTTATATGCTGTAAGACCTGGGTTGGTATTGCCTGGCGTGTAACCTTGCAAAATTCTCGAATAATCTACATGAATTAGTTCCCCTAAATCACCACTTACTTCAAAACTAGGAACCCATTGTAAATCAAAATTACCAACGTGACCATAATCGAAAAATCGATTTTCATGTCTCGAATCCTCTTCTACCAATAAGCGTTTTTCGTATCCTAAGATTAATGACAGAGAAGCATTGTCGATGAATTTTTTTCCATTTGTTGGAGAATTATTTTCTTTTTGATTCCCAAACCGTTGATTGATTTTTAGATTGCCTCTGTATCGAGTATCTGAGCGCAAAGGATTGTTTTGCGAATTCAATAAACGCCAATTGGCACCTGTTTGATTGTTTTCTCCTGGTGTAAACCGATCATTTAAATGACTCATCGATCCAGAAAGAATGATGTCAACGTTGTCATTGAAACGAGCATTCAATTTGCCAGTTAGATCCAAGCGTTGTGATTGTTCATTGGGCTGGTAATCTAAAACAAGAATATCTTCATCATTAAATGATTCTGCGGTCGGCAATCTGGAACTGCCCAAACTACTGATAGGGTTTTCTTCAAGATTAATTCGGCTTTGCTCAGATAAGGTGTAGATGGGAGTTGCTGCAGGGTCATCGTCCTTTCTGCTTAGATATTGGCCAGAGAATCGAAAACTTAAAATAGGATCTTTCGTTTTATTCTTTTTCCGCAAAAGCGGACCACTAAGGTTTCCACTGATCAGATTGTAACCATAAGCATCCAGAAATTGAGAACTTTCCAATTCAAGACTTCCGGAATATTTATTAGAAGGACCTTTTGTAGTAACCGAAATAATACCACCAGTCAAATCGCCATATTTTGGAGCAATTCCTCCGGTTATGATTTCCATAAAAGCCACCTCAGATGCAGGGATCAAACTGTTGCTTCCAAATACCCGAATCCCATCGATGAAAATGGCCGTTCCATCTTCCCGCGATCCATTTAAATTAATAGGATCTCCATCATCAGCGGAAGCCACACCTGGAGCTTGTCTTGCAAGTCCTAAAATGTTTTTAGACGGATTTGCCATAATGGCTTTGGAATCCAAGATTGTACCTGTTCTAGTCTTCCGAACATCAATAACCGGATCCCCATAAACAACTGCAGTTGTCAGTGTAAAACCTTTGTCTTTAAAAGAATGATTTAGTTTGGTAGAAACGTCTGGATAAATATTTACTCCACGCACAGTATCTGTCCGAAATTCAATTGATGCAAATTCAACATCATAAGAACCTGGACGGATTTTAATATTATAGTTGCCATCAAAATCACTAAACGCTCCTGTTACCAGATTGCCGTTTTGATATAATTTAATTGTAGCGCTTGCTATCTCTTCTCCTGTTTCGGAATAGGAAATTTTGCCAGTCAAGGTAGTTTGAGCAGTCCCTATTTGACAAAGGAATAGCCCAATCATAAAAGTGTACAATACTCTCATAAATTCAATTTTTTTTTCAAAAAAAATAAAATGGTGGTTATGTCTGGCAGGTTACTGTCAACTTAGGATCTCAATGACATGAAATCCAATTAGAAGCGGGCGGCTTGTTTGAGAGTTTCGACGATTTTTATAAAACCAAATTCTTTGAAGCTTTTAATAAGAAGAATGGTTTTGCAAAATATTTTATAGGCAGTATGAAGCGTGTGCTTGTACTGTTAGATTCATTGCGAATTTTAGGTTTCCATAGCTTTATACTCTTTGCTGAGTCTGGGCTTTCGCTATTATTAACCAATGTAAAGCCTTTTGGAATACCATTTTCACCAATACTTTTTATAAGTCAGGTTTCAAAAAGGTAAAATAAAAGTGTTTTTGTGTAAAACCTATCTTTGTTATTCGTTTCATTATCCGTACTTTTGCACATCTTTTAAGCAAAAGATTTACGAATAACTTCTCTGAAAATATTTATTTCAATTACACCATGGCTCAAAAAAAGATAAAATCAGCATTGATCTCAGTTTATTCAAAAGATGGATTGGCACCTATTGCGCAGAAATTGAATGAATTAGGTGTGAAAATATATTCAACGGGAGGCACCCAGAAATACATCGAAGAATTGGGAATATCCGTAGAAGCAGTTGAAAATGTAACTTCATACCCTTCCATTCTTGATGGTAGAGTAAAAACGCTGCATCCTAAAGTCTTTGGTGGTCTTTTGGCAAGAAGAGAAGATGCACATTTGGCTCAATTGGAAGAATATGATATTCCAGAATTGGATTTGGTTATCGTAGATCTTTATCCATTTGAAGATACAGTTGCCAATACAAACGATGAAAATGAAATTATTGAGAAAATAGATATTGGTGGTATTTCATTGATCAGGGCTGGAGGTAAAAATTACAAAGATGTAGTCGTTGTTCCTTCAAAAGAGGAATACCAAATGTTTTTGGATTTGTTGAATGAAAAAGGAGGATATACAGATTTAGCCGATCGCAAAGAATTTGCTCTGCGGTCTTTTAAAGTATCTTCTAATTACGATGTGAATATTTTTAATTACTTCGCTGAAGATTCTTCAGAACCTGTTTTCAAAAAAAGTTTGCATCAAGCAACTGTTTTACGCTACGGAGAAAATCCACATCAACAAGGTGTATTTTATGGTGACTTTGAAGCGAAGTTTGAAAAACTAAACGGAAAGAAAATTTCATATAACAACTTGGTTGACATTGATGCTGCAGTAAATATAATGTCTGAGTTTGAAAATGGAAAACCAGCATTCGCAGTTTTAAAACATACCAATGCTTGTGGTTTGGCGGTGAGGGATACGGTTTTGGAAGCTTGGAAAGATGCCTTGGCTGGAGATAGCATTTCTGCTTTTGGAGGAATATTAATTTCTAATACTACAATAGACCTTGCAACAGCAGAAGAAATTGATAAGATTTTTTACGAAGTATTGATCGCTCCTAACTACGATGCCGACGCATTAGCTTTGCTCAGTAAAAAAAGCAAACGGACTTTGTTGAAAATTAAAGATTTCAATTTGGGTAAGAAAACATTCAAAAGTCTTTTGAATGGTGTGATTGAACAAGACAATGATTTAAAAACAGAGACTGCAGCTGATTTTAAATCGGTAACAAATAAAAAAGCTACGGAAGCAGAGATCGAAGACTTGGTTTTTGCAAACAAATTAGTCAAGCATTTGAAATCGAATACAATCGTCCTTGCCAAAAACAATCAATTGGTAGGAATGGGCTGTGGACAGACTTCTAGAGTAGACGCTTTGAAGCAAGCCATAATTAAAGCCAAGCATTTTGGTTTTGATTTGCAAGGATCCGTAATGGCATCGGATGCTTTTTTCCCATTTCCGGATTGTGTTGAAATTGCAAATAATGCAGGAATTACTGCAGTCGTACAACCTGGAGGGTCAATTAAGGATCAATTAAGTGTAGATTATTGCAACGACAATAATCTGGCTATGATGATGACAGGAGTGAGGCACTTTAGACATTAAGACCCAAAGCACCATTTTACCTGGATAAATCATCTTTAAATAAAGAGAGAAAAAGAAAGCAATTTTGAACCTCATCATTGACATAGGAAATACAAGAACCAAAATAGGTTTTTTCAAAGGGGAAAAATTGAAACGGAAGTTGATCTGGGACAAATGGAAATTGAAAGAACTAAAAGGTTTATTTGATAAACATACCATAAATGGGGTAGCGCTTTCTTCAACCGGAAATATTCCAAGAGGTGTTGAAAGTTTTTTAAACAAACAAAAAAATTATATTCAGCTTTCTGCCCTAACGCCTTTACCAATAAAAAACGAATACAAAACACCTAAAACACTTGGGAAAGACCGAATCGCAGCGGTCACAGGAGCGAATGACCTTTTTCCTAAAAAAAACGTTTTGGTGATAGATGCAGGGACTTGCATCACTTATGATTTTCTGGATAAGAAAGGAACTTATCATGGAGGTAATATCAGCCCAGGAATTCAAATGAGGCTAAATGCCATGAATCATTTTACCGCAAAACTGCCTTTATTAAAGCGAAGAAAACTTAAAAAGCCTTTTGGTCAGTCAACGGACAGCTGCATGCGCACCGGAGCTCAGTACGGCGCCGTTATGGAAATGGAAGGCTTTATAGAAACTTATCGTAATATGTTTGGAAACCTTAACGTGATTTTAACAGGCGGTGACTCCAAATATTTTGCAAATGGTTTAAAAACTAAGATATTTGTAAATCAAAATTTAGTCCTGATTGGATTGAATAAAATTTTAAATTATAATGTCCAAGATTTGGAATAAATTTTTTGTTACCTTAATATTACTGGGAACTACTGTGGTTTGCATGGCACAGCCAAAATTCAATTCTCCATATTCCAGATTAGGAATAGGAGATCTTTTTGATCAGGGTTATGCTAGCCAACAGAATATGGGAGGAGTAGGAACAGCTTTTAATAGCTTCTATTTCCTAAATCCCCTCAATCCTGCTTCCTACGCTCACCTAAAAACAACTGGATACGAAGTTGGGGTTTTCGGTAGACGCGCAAATCTCAAAAGCCAAACGACAAGTACACCAGTTTGGAGTGGTAATCTATCTTACCTTTCTTTGGGTTTCCCAATGAAAAACACAATCAGTACCATACTGGATAGGAAAAAATCTAAAGCAGATTGGGGAATGGGATTGTCTCTTGTTCCTTTTTCCACAGTAGGATATGATGTGCGAGTAGAAGACTTAATCGCTTCTGGAGACAGTGTAACTTTTAATTATACAGGAGAAGGAGGAACCTATCGCTTTATTTGGAGCAATGGCGTTAAAATTAAAGATTTTTCAGTCGGAGTGAATATCAGTTACCTTTTTGGTAAAATAACACGAGAAACAGTAGCAACTCCAGATATCGATGCCTCTTACAGAGATGTTTTTGAAGACGAAATAAGCTTAGGAGGAATGGTTTGGGATCTAGGCGCGCAATACAACTGGATATTGGAAAGAGTTGAGACGAGTGATGGAACAGAAGGAGCTGTGAGGAGACAAGTTGTTTTTGGCCTTACGGGGAACTCTGGAAATGGATTTAGTACAAATAGTAGTGCAATTTACCTAGGAATCAATAATACTTATGGGGCGATTGATACGGTTAGGTTTGAACAAGATGTAAAAGGAAAAGGAAAATTGCCTCCAAATATTGGCTTTGGTGTTATGTACCACCACTTCAATAAAATGAGATTAGGGCTTGATTTCTCACGTTCTGCATGGAGTAAGTACGAAAATGATGCAAAACCCGAGACTTTAGCCAATTCTTTGCGTCTCTCTATAGGGGGAGAGTTTATTCCGGACGCCAGTTCTTACAATAAGTACGGAAAAAGGATCAGATATAGGGTTGGAGCCTTCTATAAACAAGACCCAAGACTGGTTCTTAACGAACAATTAACTAGCTACGGTATAACATTTGGGTTCGGTTTACCGATTATATTACCAAGGAGAGAAACTTCTTTTGTCAATATCGGATTTGAATTCGGACAATTTGGGAACGATCTTTCCTTAACAGAAACTTACGGTAAATTTATTGTAGGATTTACTTTAAACGATAACACTTGGTTTTTAAAACGAAAATTCAATTAATGATGAAGTTTATGAATATCTTGAAATTAGGAATTTTGGTTGCGATTGTTGCGAACATATCAATTGCTCAAACAAATGCACAATGCGGAAAATTTGCAGATTCGCCAAAAGAAGAAGATGCAATGACAGCTCACGTTTTATATCGTGATGCAGTTAAAATTAAAGATTATGATGCAGCTTTTGACAACTGGAAGCTAGCATATGAAATTGCTCCAGCTGCAGACGGCAAACGTCCTTTTCACTACACAGATGGCCGTGCAATTTACATGCATAAGTTCAATGCAGAAACAGATGAAGCAAAGAAAAAGGAATATTCCGAAACTATCCAACGCCTTTATGACGAGCAAATCGCTTGCTACGGAGAAACGGATGGATCAGAAGCTTTACTTCTAGGTAGAAAAGCGTTCGATATGTTTTATACGCTTCGAACTCCTTATTCAAAAGTAAAAGCAGTTTTGGAAGATGCAGTAGCAAAAGGTGGAAACGATACAGAGTACATCGTCTTCGTTCCTTATGCAAGTATCGTTGAATATCTTTTTACCAATGAGAAAATGGAAAAAGAAGAAGCACGTCAGGTATACACTACGTTGAATGCGATTGCAGATCACAATATTGCCAATAGCGAAAAGTACAAAGAGCAATACGAGCAATCAAAAGCTTCTATGAATGGTACTTTTGCAAAGATCGAAGATTATATTTTTGATTGTGCTTATTTCAAAGAAAAACTAGAACCTGAATATCAGGCTGCTCCAAATGATCCTGCTGTTATTAAAAGAGTTTATAACAAGCTAGCTCAAAAAGGATGTGCTAAAGAAGATGCATTGATGATGGAATTGAAAGGCAAATATGAAACTTATGCTGCCGAAGAAAATGCAAAACGTAAAGCAGAATTTGAAGCAAGCAATCCTGCAATGATGGCTAAAAAAGCATATGATGCTGGCGACTACGCTGGGGCATTAGCGAAATACCAAGAAGCACTTAATGAAGTAACTGATCCAGTAAAACAAGGAGAAATCTATTTCAGTATGGCTTCTATTGAAGGACGTAAATTAAACAACCTTTCTAAAGGAAGAGAATACGCAAGAAAAGCTGCGAAGCTTAAAACTGGCTGGGGAAGACCATACATGTTGATTGGTGATTTGTATGCGAAAGGCAGCCGTAAATGCGGTGACTCTTTCATGCAAAGATGTGCTATCCTTGCGGCTCTTGACAAATACGCTTATGCAAAGTCAATTGATTCTTCAGTAGCAGGTGATGCGTCAAGCCGTATTTCAAAATACAACAGTTCTAAGCCAGACAAAGAAACGGCTTTCATGATGGGCCATAAAGAAGGTTCTTCAGTAAAAGTAGGTTGTTGGATTGGTGAAACAGTAAAATTGAGATTCTAAGTAATCTTGGACATGTAATTTTCAATTTGGGAAAAGCTTCGTTTTTTGTTAAAAAACGGAGCTTTTTTCGTAAGTTTTGCATCTATATAATTGAGAGCTATTTTTATAATTAATAAAGTTGTTTAAAAATGAAGCAGACTAGCTACATATTAGAACAACTTCAATTCAAACAAAGTAATCATGGATATCAGAAATCTATTAATGCTATTTTGCATAAGTTTATTTTTTTATCAGTGCACCCCAAAAGTAGCAGAGACTGTCGTCGATCCTAAACCAACCGAACCCGCTGTTACACAAACGGCAGAGGAAGAACTAAGTCCCTGCAAAAGTTGGGTGGGTTCCAAAGACCGCGAAGAAGCCATGACTGCACACGTTTTGTATCGAGACCAAATTAAACTCAAGAACTTTAAAGAAGCGTTCGAACTCTGGCAAGTAGCTTTTGAATTGGCACCTGCTGCAGATGGCAAAAGAAATTACCATTTCACAGATGGCATCAGAATCTATGAACACTTTTATAAAGAAGCGACCACAGACGAAGAAAAGAAAAAGAACCTAGACAAGGTGATGGAGTTGTATGATAAGTTGGGAGAATGCTACGGAGAGATGGGTTATGTCTATGGTAAAAAAGGTTTTGATTATTTCTATACTTATCCGACCTTAATATCGGATATGGAAAAATTTGAATTGTTCAAAAAGTCAATAGACATTGATGGTGAAAAAGCGAATTACTTTATCCTAAATCCGTTTACTGCACTTTTGGTAAATCTACTTGTTGAAGAAAAGATAACAGTGGAAGAAGGACAAAAGTATGCTGGAAAAATCAAAGCTGCATTGGCTTATGGTTTGGAAAATTGCGAAGGAACGAAAGGTTGTGAGCCTTGGAATATTGTCAATGAATATACGCCACAACGTTTGGAGCAATTAGAAGGAATCAAAAACTTTTACGATTGCGATTATTTCAAAGATAAATATTACGCAGAGTTTGAAGCAGATCCTACCAACTGTGAAGTGATCAGTACAACACGTGGTCGTTTGAAATGGGCAGGATGTGCGGATTCCGACCCAAAAGTAATGGCCGTAAAAACAGCAAACGATACGCACTGCAGAGTTTTGGTACAAGTGGAAGATGGACCTCTGCGCAAAGCCAAAAACGCTTTGGATCAAGGAGACTATTCCAACGCCATTTCTTTTTATGAAGAGTTTGTAAACGGAACAGATGATGGGGAGAAAAAAGCAAAATTCAATCTTCGAATTGCCAAAATCTATTACGTGCACTTAAAGAAATATTCACAAGCTAGACAGTACGCACGCAAAGCATTAGAAACCAGACCGAATTGGGGCGATCCTTATATTTTGATCGGTACGCTTTATGCTTCCAGTGGCCCATTATGTGGCCCGGGACGTGGCTGGGATTCTCAGGTCGTTTGTTGGCCTGCCATCGACAAATGGCAAAAAGCAAAGAGCGTTGATCCAAGTGTAGCTGCGCAAGCCAATAAATTGATCAACCGTTATTCCCAATATATGCCAGAGCAACAAGATGGATTTATGCGGAGTATTTCAGCGGGATCTTCTTATAAAGTCCCTTGTTGGATACAGGAGACTACGAAGGTGAGGTGGAAGAAATAAATAGGATCATTATAAAAGATTGAAAATTTCATTCTTTTCGTGAATAGCCGGAAGCAATATAGCTCCCGGCTATTCGTTTTTAACAGCGAATTAGTAAAGATTCCTTACCTTTGCGCCTTCTAATGAGTCATTATAATGCTAAGAAGCCTTTTGTTATCGATTTTGGTATTGACGCTTACAGCTTGTGGAAATGGTCCTCAGCCTAAGGAATCTGCCATAATAAAGGCAAATGAAGACGATTTGCTGGCTCGGCTCCCTATGGAGTTGATCTCAAATCCCAAAAACCAACAAGAAAAAGAAAAAAATGCGATCATCAACCATGCGATCGATCAACTTCTGGACGTGAAAAGACATGAATCCGGAATTTATTATCAAATATTGAAAGAAGGAGAAGGCGGACATCCCGAAAAACAACATTTTATTGAAGTGAATTATCGAGGGAAATTCCTAGATGGAAAAATCTTTGATTCCAACGACAAAAAAGGAATTCCCAGTTATTTCAATTTATGGGAAATGATAGAAGGCTGGCAAATTGCCATTCCGATGTTGGAGCAAGGAGGAAAAGGCTTATTTTTGATCCCCAGTCATTTGGCTTATGGAGAAAAAGGATTGGGCAATGCAGTAGCGCCAAATGCCGTTTTACAATTCGAGATTGAACTGGTAAAGTTTGGTTCGATTGATGAATGAGTGATCCCGTAGACCTAAGAATTATGGTGTTTTAAGTTTCGAAGTATAGATTTTAGCCGGCCTTATTCATTTTAGTG
>CALIAG010000406.1 GCA_938041325.1 uncultured Saprospiraceae bacterium
ACATGCAACTGGTGATTTTTTGATCATTCAAGATGCTGATTTAGAATACGATCCGGAAGAATACAACATTCTATTGAAGCCCGTGATTGATGGCTTTGCAGATGTTGTTTATGGCTCACGTTTTAGAGGAGGGAAGCCTCATCGTGTTTTATTCTTTTGGCATTCGATAGGAAATCAATGGCTGACGGGTTTGTCAAATATTTTTACCAATATGAATTTGACGGACATGGAAACCTGTTACAAACTTTTCAAAACGGAGGTCATTCAAGGCTTGAGCCTACAGGAAAAACGATTTGGTTTTGAACCAGAGGTTACGGCTAAGATTGCAAAAATAAAAGACCTTAAAATTTATGAAGTTGGGATTTCCTACTACGGACGTTCTTACGAAGAAGGCAAAAAGATTGGTTGGAGGGATGGATTTAGAGCCGTGTATTGCATATTGAGATATAATCTTTTTTCTTCTGGTAAATAAATCAAATCAATGTCAGATCTGAAACATAAAGAATTTTTATTCAAGGAAGAGGACGAAGAGGGTTGGTCAACCTTGGAAGCAATAGCTGGTGCGCCTCGTTTTAATGAATGGATGTATCGGACGACGTCTAAAAACTTGAGTGGTCGGATTTTGGAAATTGGCAGTGGTATTGGAAATATTTCTGAATACTATTTAGCCGATAAAAGAGACTTGGTCTTGAGTGATATCCGAGATAATTATTGTGATTATTTAAAACAGAAATTTGGCGATCATCCCAACTGTAAAGCGGTCGTTAAAATCGATTTGGTACATCCGAATTTTGAAGAAGAATACAAAGATTTGTTGAAGACATTTGATGGCCTTTTCGCATTGAATGTAGTTGAGCACATCAAAGAAGATACCCAAGCATTGGTCAATGCAAAAAAGTTATTGAGAAAAGGAGGTCGCATGGTGATTTTGGTCCCGGCCTACCAGTTTCTGTACAATCAATTTGATAAAGCACTGGACCATTACCGCAGATATAGCAAGAGTCATTTGAAAAAGGTTTTTGTAGATGCGGATGTAAATATAGTGAGGAGTCAGTATTTTAATTTTGCTGGAATCTTTGGTTGGTATGTCTCTGGACAAATTTTGAAAAAGAAAATTATTCCGCAAGGTCAAATGAAGCTTTACAATAGTTTGGTTCCTATTTTTAAAATCGCGGATAAAGTAATTTTGAATCAGATAGGATTGTCGGTGATTGTGGAAGGAGATTGTTGATTAAATTATAGCAAAACTCTTACGACCAAAGCAACGCCAAAAAGTACAAGTGCCGCTCCAGAAAACCTTCTTACCCACAACACATGTTTTGCCTTCATGCGTTTTCGAATTCTTTTCGCTAAGTAAGCCTTCAAAGTATCCGTGATCATTATGACTCCCATGATGCCACCGAAAAAGAGCATCGCATCAGTAAATCCATAATCGTTTTTTATGACAATGGTTGTGTTGATTCCTATCCAGAAAAGGACGGTGAATGGGTTGAGCGTATTGACTAAAAAACCTTTCATCCAGTAGTTGCCATAATTCTGAAATTGTTGTTTGCGAGAGATTGCAGGTAAGTCAAAGTTTAGGTCAGGAGCTTTGGCTAGAATGGCTCCAATACCGAATGCAAACAAAATAAGTCCACCCATCAATCCCAAGTACAGTTCAAAATCTGGGTGATTGGCCAACTGTTCAAGTCTATTCAAGCCCCAAAAAGTAAAACCAATAAATAAGAAATCACTGATCCAGATGCCCAAACCAACCGTTAATCCCGCCCTAAACCCTTTCTCTATCCCCGCTTGGACTATGGCAAAGAAAATTGGTCCCAGCATAAGACTGAGAATGATTCCAAATTGCATTCCTGATAAAAGAGCTTCCAATTATTGGGTTTTAGTATAAGATTTGAGAACAAGTAAGTAGCGGATTGGTTCCTTTGTTTCCGATATAATTTTTTATTCTCAGGTAAGGCGACAATATAAGCTTAAAAATCAAAAACCCTGCCTGCAATATTTTTTTGCAAAAAGTTACCTTAAGAATAGATTGTCGCAACCAGTTTTCGATGGCCTCCCTGATTCCTAAACTCACAAAGAAAAATGCCTTGCCAGGTGCCGATATTCAAGCGTCCTTTAGTAATTGGAATTGAAATAGAAGAATCCACCATAGCGGTTTTGATATGAGCAGGCATGTCGTCAGGCCCTTCGATAGTGTGTTTGAGAAAAGGCATTCCTTCCGGAACCATCTTATTGAAAACAGACTCGAAATCTACGCGTACCAATGGGTCTGCATCTTCATTGATTGTTAACCCGGCGGAAGTATGTTTTATATATAAATGGAAAATACCAGTATCAGGAAGTTCGGGCAATTGTTCCAAAACAAGTGCGGTAATAGAATGAAAACCTCTTGAAAAGGATGGAAGTGTAATTTCTTTTTGAGCAATCATTTATGAATTTTTCTTTATTATTAAGTTCCGATTAATAATTATTTTGGATTCTTTTTTCAATATACTTCGTTAAAAACACTCACCATAGCTAAGACTATGGCTGCTTTTTTTTGCCTTGGCTACTAAAAAAAAAATAACCTCAAAATCACTTATGAATAATTAAGATCAAGAACTTTTATCAATGAAGTTCTTCAATAACTTCAACAACTGTTTAGACGAAAAATTCCGCAGATAAGCTACTTTTTGATTTAATTATTTTTTGAAGATGTGTTTAAAAGTATTTCTTCAAGAAAAGAATCTTTGAGAAAAAGAATGGACGAGCAAAAAAGGCACAATTGAATTGTACCATTTTTAAACTAAAAGAAAAAAGGAAATTTGCTTTAAAAAGAATAGGATTAACGTCTCCGCTTTTTGCCACCAGGACGAGAGTAAGTAGGACAACGGATGTCTCCGAAATAATACATTAAACCAACGCCCGCAAAAATCACGATGTCGTTTTTATTATCAGAACCTCTCTGTCTTCCTGTCTGTCCTATTTTTACTTCATTTTCACCAACAATTGATCGATCAGAAAGATCTACAGCAATTTGACCGTTTAGCGCTTCCAAGTCATCCATGTCAGGATAATTCCCACTTACGTCATCAACATAATCTGTAAACAATCTTCTGGCACTAATTTCTGCATTAATGCTCCAACGGTAACTCAAGTCAATTTTGAATCCACCACCTACTGCAAAAGCTGCTTGCGTTGTGAAGTATTCTTCTCCTCTGAATTGACCTTCTGTTCCTAATGGACGAAGATCTACCCAATCGCCATTGTACTCAGCTTGAGGATTGAAGTTGAAAACAGAAAAACCAGCAAAAAGATAAGGCGTATAAAACTCCTCTTTGCTGCCGTGTATATATGGAAGGAAATTGAATTCGAATTGTGCGGTGCCGTCAAAAACCAAAGACCTGAAATGAAGGTTTCTTGCTTGTTCAAAGCTATTGGATGAATTGGCATCATCTGCGCTGATGGAACCAAAGTTTCCAGAAAATTTTAGGCAGGTACGTTCATTAAAGTTCCATCTTGCAGCTACACCCGCGGCAGGCCCCGGAGTCGCAATGCTGTAACTTGAATTTAGGTCACCAAAATAGTAAGAGACACCTCCGTAACCACCGAGTTCCCAACCCATTTGGGCTTGAATAGCAAAAGAAAAGCACCCTAAAAATGCTGCAAGTAATAACTTTTTCACGTTTTCGGAATTTTTATATGTTCATGAGCGGGCAAAGTTAGTATAAAACGCTCAAATGAACCACTTTGTTATGCTTTTCACCAGCCTTAATTAATGGTATACTCCTAGAAAGACAAGAAATGAGCCAAAAAGGAGCGATTTTCTGTATCTGGTGACTTTGAGTTCAGTCCAAATTTTAACAATTGGAAGTATTTTTTTCCCTCAAATGGGCGCTGAAACCTTGCTTTATAAGCCTGCTTTGGCACTTACTTCGAGCATTCTGTCGATGCTTGCCACACCTTCTTTTATTATCCATTCTGGCAGAATAATTTCAGGTTGTTCGTATTTCATGCACAGGTAAAGTTTTTCCATCGTGTTCCGTTTCATATGAGGACACTCATTACAAGCACAGGTATTTGCTGGAGGAGCAGGGTGGAAATTCTTCTCAGGAGAAGCCTTTTCCATTTGATGAATAATGCCCGGCTCTGTAGCAACGATAAAATCTTTTGCGTCAGTTTCAAGACTGTACTTTAGCAAGCCACTGGTTGATCCAACATAATCTGCCATATCCAAAATATGGGCTTCACATTCAGGGTGAGCGATGAATTTTGCATCAGGAAAACGCATCTGTAGTTTTGTGATTTTTTCGTGGGAAAAAATTTCGTGAACCATACAGGTTCCATTCCAAAGTACCAGATCACGGCCAGTTTTTTTCTTCAAATAGGCGCCTAGATTTCTGTCGGGCGCAAAAATAATTCCTTTGTCTTTTGGAATGCTTTCTATGATTTGAACAGCATTCGTAGAAGTGCAACAGATATCTGTAAGTGTTTTCAACTCAGCGGTACAATTGATATAACTGACCACCACATGATCAGGATATTTTTCTTTGAATTTTCTAAATATATGAGGAGGACAAGAATCTGCTAAGGAGCAACCCGCTTTCAAGTCAGGAAGCAAAACTTTCTTCGATGGACTTAGCATCTTCGCAGTCTCTGCCATGAAATGCACACCTGCAAAAACGATTATGTCAGCATCTGTATTTGCAGCTTGTTGAGAAAGCCCCAAACTGTCTCCGATATAATCTGCGATGTCTTGAATTTCAGATTCCTGATAATAGTGAGCGAGAATAATGGCGTTTTTTTCTTTTTTTAATTTCTCAATTTCTGCTACCAAATCGAGTGTTGGATCAACGTCAATGTCTAAAAATCCTCTTTTGGTTAGGTTCTTTTCTGCGAAAGCTAATTCCTGCATGTGCTTTTGACTTCTTGTTTTTTGAAAAAAGGCATCAATTGCCTCATTTTACTATAACGGTTAGATGGGATTTTAGTTTATGGGTGAAATGCTTTTAGCAAATATTTGAGGCAAAGTTAAAAAACATTTTTCTGACCAATGATAAAGATGGCAGGACGTTTATGCAATTCAGGAAGTTTGGTATTTTTCCAATTAGAGATACTTTTAGTCACCACATATTCCTGAGGTGTGCTGAGATCGATGGCTATGCAAAATTGTGTTTTTGAAGAAAGACTATTTAATGCGGTTTCTACGAGACCTTTATTTCGATAAGGCGTTTCGATAAAAATTTGACTTTGCTTTAATTGCTGAGATAGTTTTTCCAATCTTTTTAAATCGCTAGCAAGCTGTGGTTTTTTTGCAGAAAGATAGCCTTGAAAAGCAAAGTTCTGGCCATTCATCCCGGAAGCCATTAAGGCCAAAAGAATCGAAGAAGGTCCAACTAGTGGGACGACTTGGATGCCTTGTTCATGAGCCAATTGTACGATAACTGCACCCGGATCAGCTACACCAGGACAACCTGCTTCTGATAGCAATCCAATGTCCTTTCCTTTTTCGGCGACATCTAAAAAATGGATCAATTCCTCGCGTTCTGTAAACTTATTAAGTTCGTAAAAAGTCAGATCACTTATGGGCCGTTTTGGAGCAGTCTCTTTTATAAAACGACGCGCTGTTTTTGCTCTTTCTGCGATAAAGAAATCGAGCGCATGAAGGTGTTCAATCACGTACGCGGGGATGCTATGAATAGCTGATTCACCAAGCGGAGTGGGGATGAGGTATAATTTTCCTTTTTTGTTCAAAAGTGTTTGATTTAAGCTTGCGCAAAATACGAAAGGAAAAGCATTTGACTAGGGTTTGTTTAAAAATGAGGCACAAAAGCATCAGCCAAGTCTAAATTCTGCTAGTCGTTCACGGGCTTGAAAGCGTTTATTGCATTAATTTTTCAATAACCTGAGGAAGAAAATTGAAATCTTTGCTTGTAGATATTCGTTTTTATATGGAAGAAGGTGCTTAGATATAGTGTTTGAAGCTATTTTGAAAGACAGAGACCCAATATTTAGGATAAACGTTAATCCGATTTAAACGATTTATTTTAGTGATTTTATTGACTTGATTTCCAGTAGAAAAACTCAATTTTTAAGGGAATACTATGTATATTTGTTCGACGTTAAAAGGGATTTGATTGATATATGTTAATCAAAAATACGTCGTTCACTCTTATTCAGCATACATGACTAATTCGAATTCATTCACGATTGTCTTACCTCAGTTTGAAGGACCATTTGACCTTCTGCTCTTTTTCATAGAAAGAGATGAACTGGATATTCACGATATTCCGATAGCTACTATTACAGACGATTTCCTTGGTTATATCCGAGAAATGGAGGCTTTGAATATTGATTTGGCAAGTGAATTTATTCTGGTTGCAGCAACCTTAATGAGAATTAAGGCTAAGATGTTGATCCCTCGTAAACCTGTCGATGAAGAAGGCAATGAAATTGATCCTAGAGATGAATTGGTTGCCCGTCTGATGGAATACAAGAAGTTTAAAAGTGTATTGGATGATATTCGACAATTAGAAGAAGATCGATCTAATCGCACAGTTCGGGGAAATACTGTTAAAGATTTGCAGACCATTGCCAATAAAGCATTGGTTGATATTGAATTGGAATCTTTGACCCTTTTCAAACTCATGCGCACTTTTGAGAAAGTGTTGATGCGTTTAGATGAAAAAAAGAAGAAACCTGTCCACCGAGTATACACCTACGAACATACCGTTCCAGGTCAACAAGTTTACATCCTTTCTAAAATAAAGGAAGGTCAGCAATATGAATTTAAGGATGTTTTTGGAAACTGTAAAAACCGTATGCATGCGGTCATTACATTCCTTGCGTTATTAGAGTTGCTGAATATGCAAAAGATAAATTGTGTGCCGGGTATGGGCAGCAATAATTTCTGGTTAACTGCTGGTAGCGCAGTAGACGAGGAAGAATAAAATTCTCCATTTATTTTTGACAACTTAAGAATCCAATCCTAGCAACATTCTCAGCGTAGGTTCTATTTTCTTTGTGCGTGTGTTTTCGACAAGCAAAGCCGCAGGTTTGGTAACTGTTGGATTTAAGTTTTTATGTTTGACAAGCTCCATCATCTTTTGTCTTTCGGGGGCGGAGAAATCTGCAAAAGTTCTTCGCAACAAGGGAAGAGTTTCTTTGAAATCCAACCAATCCATTTGTTGAATCCACCCGTCGAGAATATTCCATAGTGCAGGATTGTGAATAAGTAGCAGAGCACTTCCGTGTAAAAATCCTTGTAGCCAAAATGCCGCATCAATTCTTTTATTTCCAACGGAAAGTGAGAAATGCATTTTACTAATCATCTCTTCTTTACTGAGAAGACTTTGATCAAAAAGTATTCTGCTGCAAGCTCCTTTCAAAATGCCGTTTACCAAACTGGATTCTGCTGTAATCGATAGGCAATTGAACCACTGAACTTGGTGTTCGGGATTGCTCATTAAATTAATGGCTCGATTTGTTGCCACTAATTTTTCAAACATAGATTCTGCTGCACTTTCATTAAGCGAAGAACATGCTCCGGGAAGACCAATGCAAACTCTTGGAATCATTTGGTCAATCAGCATTTGAAGTGCGGGAATATTTACTTGACGAGTTGAACCATAGCGGACCGCATTGACCAGAGGCGGAATGGCATCCATAAGGTGTTGGACATCTTTTGTAATAGCAGCTATGTTTTGGAGTTTAGTAATCAAAAGGCCCATCGCTTCTGGCAAGTCAGCATTGATGACTCGTTCTACCAATTGAGTGAGTTCAGGAAGAGTACTCAAGTCATGTGTTGATTTAATGACGAAACTGGTTGCCGCTTCTTTGACCGTATTGCCCCACATTCCTGCTTCAATGATTTTGATGGCAAAATCGGGACGCCATTTTAATTTCCAATATTCTTTAAAACTACCGGTGTCAAACTGAGAACCTTTCATTTGTCGTCCCCATCTAATTTGTAAGATATTGAGCCGGTGAAGCAAATGACTCTTCATCAAATCTTTTTCTTCTCTCAGATCAATTCCACCTCGTTTGTTGGTCGCATTGGCTTTTAACCAAACGTCTTCTGTAGTATCTTTGTACTTGCTTAAGCGACAAGATTTTATTGTTTTTTCTAAATCAGCTTGAATGGGAACAAGTGGAATTTCAGGAGGCACTTTTCCGATCACATCACCAATAATTAATTTGTCTATGACTATGCTCAATTGTTCTTCGTAGCCTTCGCAATAAATAGAAACTGCAGACTCTTTCATCTCCTCAATACCTGGTATTGGCAAGCCACGAAGCGTGGCTAATGTATTGGCTAAACGCACAGCCTCTATGATGTGTGCAGCCGAAGCATCCATGTCTTCTTTTCGAAATAGTCTGGCCGCTTTTGTCATCCACCGTATCGTAGCATTTTTGCGATTGCTAAATAATAAATCATACCAAGCAGGCGAAGTAACGCCAGCTCCATATCCACTTTGAAAAGCAAGGCGGTCATAGGTCCAAGGAACCCAAGTACTTTTGGTATTGACTTTTTTCATGCCTTTCAAAATGGCGTTGTCTCTGCTCGCTTTGAATCGATTCATGTCTGTGAGAACAGGCGCATGCCAAGCGCCACAAACGATCGCAATATTTTGGAATCCTTTTTTCTCTGCATTGCGAATGCATTTTCTCATGTAGGCTTCTCGCCTCAGCTCTTCAATATCATCAGCACCATTTTCTTTTCCGTTTGCTGCGGCATCCTGTCTGAGTGCGGTCATCATTTCTAAAATAGCATCAAAAATTTCCTGTTGATTTTCATGTTGTTCAAATGTAACTTCCCACCAACGCTCACTATCTGTGTAGCCAGCTAACTTGGCCATAAAGCCCAAAGGATCTTTGATGCCTCGTTTCTTTTTCTTTTTTGGTTTAGGTTGAAACGGCAACTCCAGATCAGTCTGATTTTGTTCATCCAATGCGAATTGAGTGGAGTAGGGGAGATCCATGAACTCTATTGGAATATTTGCTTTTAGACCGTATTTAATAGCTTGCCATTCAGGAGAAAACTCTGCGAAGGGTAAATAAACTGCTTGATCAAAATTCTTCGGATTATATAATAAAATGGAAACAGGCGGCTTTAGTTTTGGGTTACCAATAAATGGAATCATTGCTTGCGCATCTGCGGGGCCTTCCACCAACAAAATATCTGGCTCCAAAGCTTGGATTGCTTTGAGCATACTTTTGGCCGATCCCGGTCCATGATGTCTAATTCCAAAAACGGTGATCATTATAGCATCTCTTTGCAAGCTTTATAAAGGTCTTCCCAATCTTTCCGCTCTTTTACGACGGTTTCCAAATATTCCAGCCAAACGTTTTTATCCTGCAAAGGATCTTTTACAATAGCTCCCGTAATCCCTGCTGCTAAGTCATCGGCACTGATTGTGCCATTGCCAAAATGAACGGCTAAAGACTGACCGCTACTGATTACCGAAATTGCTTCTGCAGTACTCAGCGTGCTGGAAGGAGATTTAAGTTTGGTCTTGCCATCACTGGTTTTACCAGATCTTAGTTCTCTAAATATTGTTACGAGTCGTTGAATTTCCTTTACAGGCGCATTTTCCATAGGGAGTTCTAATCGTTGGCCAATTTTTTCAACTCTGGTCTGGACGATTTTGACTTCTTCTTCCAGTGATTTTGGCAATGGAAGTACGACGGTGTTAAAACGCCTGCGCAATGCAGAAGATAGTTCATTGACTCCTTTGTCCCGATCATTTGCAGTGGCAATAATATTGAATCCTCGCTTTGCTTGAATCTCCATATTCAATTCGGGAACAGGCAGTATTTTTTCTGAAAGAATAGTAATTAAAGTGTCTTGCACATCAGATGGAATTCTTGTCAATTCTTCTACTCTTGCGATGTTTCCATTTTCCATAGCGGACATAATTGGGCTAGAAACAATAGCTTCTGGCGATGGACCTTTGGATAAAAGGTGTGCGTAGTTCCAACCGTAACGCAGTGCTTCTTCATTCATGCCTGCAGTTCCTTGTACCAATAAAGTTGAGCGACCGGAAATGGCTGCAGCTAAATGTTCGGATACCCAGGTCTTGGCGGTACCGGGTATTCCTAAAAGGAGAAGTGCTCGGTCGGTAGCTAGAGTAGCTACTGCAATTTCTATAAGTCTTTTGCTGCCAAAATATTTGGTCTCTATTTCGGTTCCGTCTTTTAGTTTTCCGCCAAGGAGATAAGTCACTACGGCCCATGGTGACAACACCCAGTTGGTAGGCTTGGGTTTGTCGTCTGCCTTTTTGAGTGCTTTTAGTTCGTGCGCATAAAGGTCTTCTGCATGTGGCCTGAGGATATCATTTTTTTTTGCCATAGTATTTTATATTCCGGAAAGCGTCTTTTCTTTGTTGAGTGTCTTCTCCGTAGAGTGGGTTTTGACTTTTTTATTGAAAGGACAAAGGTAGGTAAAATTTGATCTCTTATGTAATGCGTTTTCTGTTTTGGGAAGTGAAAGATAAGCTCAAAAAAAGGCAGCAATTTATTCAGAAAGTGCTTCTCTCATTTCTTTTCTGAAGGTTAAAGTTTCAAAAAAAGAACGAACATCTTCTTCCCAATTGGGCCAAACGTGCGAATCTATCGGCCAGCCTTTTTTTAACATTGGAGCCAATTCTACATCAACTTTAAAAGCAGCTTTTTGTAATATTTTTTTAGCTTGCCAACCGCCCCAGTATTCTGCAGACTCGCTCGCCATCCATTTTTGAAGTAAACCAATATATTTGAAAGTAATTTCTTCCTGCCATTCTTGGTCTCCTTGCTTTAATAAAAAAGTAATGGCATCGTCTTCTTCTGGTAGTGTTTTGAAAAATTGAATGCTTTCCAGACAAAGAGCATTGAAATTCATTTCATCCTGCAAATCAATCAATGCAAACACATCGACTTGATCCCAGAGTTCCATCTCTTGTTCGACGATCCAAACTCTAAGTATTTCTTTTGCCCAGAATTGGTTTTTATGAATTAGAGCAGATTCACTGATCGCCATTAAAAACAATTCTTTCCATTCTGTTTTTTCAAAAAGGTGAATGATTTCTTTAGGAGATTTGTCTAGTAAATTTTCCAGCTTGTCAGGGCTCAGAATCGCAATCATTTGTCCGAGTCTACTGGCTTTTAGACCTCCGGTGAAAAACTTGTATTTAGGATTTATGCCATCTCGTATCAGCTCATCGCTAATGGATGAAGGGAGTGTGATCTGTAATGTTTTATTGTTTAATGAAATGTGTTTTTTTAATTCTTCAAAAATCCTGTTTTGTAATTTTGATTCTGGAATTTTCTGAAGCAATTTGGCAGCGACTGTTCTTATTTCTTTTCGTTTGTCGTCCAGACATTCTTCCAGGAAGTCTTCATCATTGGAAGAAAGGCCGATTTGAAAAGTCTTTAAAAATTTCTCTTTATCGGAATTTTCATCTTCTTCCCAGGTGCTTTTTAAGAGCGGTATCGCTTGAGCGGGATCAGTCTTGCGAATGCTTTTTAATAGTTTTATTCTTGCAATACCTGTTGCTGAATACCAATCAATATCAAACGTGATTGCGGCTAGAGGATGCCAGTTTTTGTTTTGCTGAATTAGCCAGTTCCCTTTATCACCAATGGTGTTTTTTAATTTTTTCCATAAGTTTTCATCCGTTAAACATCGATCAAAAAGGATCGGTAAAAATTCACCAGCGAGGCATTTTTTGTTTTTTGCCATAAGGCTGACAAATTCAGGAAGGCCGTCTTCGTATTCTTCTTTTAGGAGGATTTCAAGGTGTTGTGAGGATTGTGGTGAAAGCGAGCTAAGATTTTGGTTTTCCAACTTTTCAGATGGGTGCCCTTTGGTCCACTTCTGCAAATCTTGACTTACTTTTTGAAGGCTGCTAAAATAGGCTGCAGCTTCTAATACAAATCTGGAAGGCGTTGCTTCTTCATCAATTCCTTTTGACTTAAGGAATTCAATGGTCTC
>CALIAG010000407.1 GCA_938041325.1 uncultured Saprospiraceae bacterium
CCAAATGGCTCTTTGCTTTCGCCACTCTGCCATCTGATCCCAATAGCTTTCTGTTGAACTGGTCTCAACTTCCTTTTGAATAGGTCTATTGGGAAATTGATCAATCAATTCTTTGAATTTATTATAACTCACATTACCCAATTGATCTTTTGAATATTGAGGCTCCACCTGATTGAGACGACTCGTATCCACCATACAATCTACGTACTGAACCAAACGACCATATTTTTCAGGCAAGGCAATTTTGTTGATGCCATTTTCAAAATAGTATCCTTTGAGTTCTTTGCCTTCAACATCAAAAACATATAACTTCTTTTGCCCTACAACTCCCGTCAAATCATATTTTATAAAACCACTTGAAAAAGGGTAACCATAGTTGATTGGCATTTCGGACAATTGTAAAATCGGTCGTCCTGCAATGAAAACATTCTCTGCAGTAATCAATAAATCATTTGCTAAAATTAACTTTGGAAATTCTTTTTTCAACTTCTTAATTGAAGCTCCTTTCGCAACCATTGCCTTAAATTTTTCTATTTGCTTTGAGTTCCCTTTCAGACCAAAACCTATCGCTCTTCCTTGATACTCCGATTCATAAACTTTGTCCAAATCACAGGTCTTGTACTTAAGGTTAAGGGAATCCACAATGTGCTGTAGTCTTGAAATGGTTTCCGAACTATAAATCAATCCGTTGTCATTGACTTCAAGTTCTTCTTGTGAAAAACTTGGGATTGTAAACAATAAAATTGCATAAAGGATTATTAAATTTCGCATGGGATGGTTTTTATATTTAAGATGCACACCATTCTTTTCTTGGTGTTTGGGTTCTAAAAAATCTGTAGTTTTTCCATATATTTATTTATGGAAAAACCAAAGGTTACCCTATTTGAGCATTTAAAAGCGGTGCTACAGTTGCCTTTTATGGTATTGGTCATCGTTCCTAGCATTATCCTATTCTTCTCTTCCCCAAAGCACAGACTTTTCACTGGAGTTTTATCAACACAGCTGAGCCTTGTAGCGGCTCTATTGGTATTTATTGCCGGCGCATTCTTGTTTGTCAAATCAATTATTCTATTCCATAAAATTGGAAACGGGACATTGGCTCCCTGGAATCCTACTCGAAAGATGATTATCGAAGATCTTTACAGACATGTGAGAAATCCCATGCTCATCGGCGTAAATATCATTTTACTAAGTGAAATATTATTTTTCAATTCTCCTTATCTTTTGGCGTGGATGGTCTTTTTCATTTTACTAAATCATGTATATTTTATAAAAAAAGAAGAACCTGGTTTACTGGAAAGATTCGGGGAGGAGTATGAAGAATATTGCAAAAATGTACCTCGGTGGATTCCTAGGATAAGTCCTTGGAATGGGAAGAATTGACGCTTGGAGATGGAAAATAGTGCGCGCAAAGCAAGAGAATTTCTTTTGCTTTGGTGGGTGCGGAGTCGTGTTTTTTTACCACGAATTCACGAATTTTAATCGAACGACCATGTAAAAATATTGATTAGACTGTTCGTTCTAAAATCCCTGAATTCGTGGTAAAAACACTCCACGTTCATTCGTTCGAAAATCTTAAATTCGTGGTAAAAACACTCAATTCAACCAACCCTTCTTTTCGCCACTTTTAGCATACCAGATTAAGTAAAACCCAATCACCAAGATAATCGCCGGAAAAATAGCCGCAGCTCCACCATAAACTTCCAATGCATTACTCAGCAAAAAGGAATGAACCATCTGGGCGATTGCTGCGATCATGGAGATAATGAATAAGGGAGTGGCAAATTTTTTCTTCATCAATAAAGCAATGCAACCTAATGCGCCCGTTATCACGGAGATTCCAAATACAACGTTTACCCAAGTCGGCAAAGTATTAAACAATACTTGCTCAGCTTCTGGCATCGCAGCAATTCTCGTTGCGTCCATTGTTATTTGGTCGTACCAAGCCCCTACTCCCATTAGGTTCCAAAGAAGCCCAATAACAGAAATGACCCAAAATGAAGTTGGTAATTTTGTTTGTTCCATCATGATATTTTGTTTGTTATAGTTTAAAATTGATTGAAATAATCTAATTCTAATTTACAAAATTATTAGAACTCCTTCCCTTTTCTAAATCTAAATTATCCCATTATGTTTAATGTTCAATCCTTTATTTTAGGCTGTTCGTCGATAATTTTATCAATTTCATTCTAAAATGTAGAATAAATCAGATTTTTCGCGTTATATTAGTTCTACAATTTAGAACCTAAAGATATTAACTATGCTTGAAACCAAACTTGGCGACTTTGAAGAAACGATTTTACTATTCGTGGGAATTCTCAATGAAGAAGCCTATGCCTTCAAGATTGGCGAAGAATTCGAAAAACAAACCGGTCGAACGGTATCCATAGGTGCTGTCCACTCTACCTTAAGTCGATTGGCAGACAAAGGCTTTTTGGAGTCGGAAATGGGCGACCCGTCTACCAAAAGAGGAGGCCGCAGAAAACGCATTTATACCATAACTGCATTGGGGCAAAAGGCTTTAAAAAAATCAAGAGATTTCAAAATATCCCTTTGGAATCAATTTCCTCCTTTTGCAACGAAAAAACTAAGCACTTTTTAAGCTAGTTCTAAGACGAAAGAACATTTAATACTCGGTGTACTAAATTTCTAAGATGAACAAAAAATATAAAGAAATTAAACCTTCTCCACTTGCGGAGAAACTATTGCTGTGGTTCTTAAAAGAAGATTTGGCGGAAGAAGTCCTGGGCGATTTAGACGAGAAATTTTACAGTCTTCTAGAAAACCAATCAGCAAGAAAAGCAAAAATGAACTATTGGTTTCAGGTATTCAATTACCTAAGGCCTTTTGCTGTAAAACAATTTAAGCTATTTAAACTAAACCCTTTTTTTATGTTCAAGCACAATTTCAAACTAGCCACCCGGAACATCAAGAAACACAAAAGTTCCTTTTTAATTAATTTAGTTGGATTATCTACCGGACTCGCTTGTGTCATTCTCATTGGTCTGTGGGTAATGGACGAATGGAACTTTGATAAAAATTTCGAAGATGGAGATCAAATCTACAGAGTCCTTGCCAATCATCAAATAGGCGATGGCTACTCGACGCAGGTTCACACGCCGGACCTTTTAGCAGAGACACTTGCGGAAGAAATTCCTGAGATAGAATATGGAACGCCATTTACTCCTGCCCATTTTTTTAAAACTTCCAAAATTTCAATTCCTGGTAAAAAAATAACTGCTGCAGGATCTTTTGTAGGAGAAAACTTTTTTCAAATATTCAGCCACAAACTTATTTATGGCAATAAAGATGAAGTTTTAAAAGATAAATCGTCTATTGTAATCAGTGAACAACTGGCCCACAATGTCTTTGGAGGTGTGGAAGAAGCAATCGGAAAATCAGTGGAATGGGATATGGTCGATTTCAAAGTACAACTGCAAGTAAGCGGCGTATTCCAAAATGTATCTAGCAATAATTCAGATCAATTTGATTATGTTTTTCCGATCGCTAACTTTCATACAGTTGTTCCAGATCGGCCAGTTCATTGGGACAATCATTTTCCAAGCACTTATTTCAAAGCTAAAAAAGGAACTGATATTGCAAGTTTGGATTCGAAAGTAAAACAATTCATAAAAGAAAAGTTGCCAGAAGGTGGTTACCAGTTATTTGTGGTTCCCTATTCAGATTACTATCTGCATGGAACATATGAAAACGGAAAACAGGCAGGCGGACGCATCGACTATCTGATGCTCTTTTCCTTAATCGCTTTTTTTGTTCTGATCATTGCTTGCATCAATTTCATGAACCTCTCAACAGCAAAAGCTACTCGGCGCATGAAAGAAATTGGTGTTCAGAAAGCCATTGGAGCGGACAGGAGTTCTTTGATCTCTCAATACTTAAGCGAATCTATGCTAATTTCCTTGCTTTCCTTATCAGTTGCTTTGACCATTGTTGCGATCGCCCTCCCCTATTTCAATCAGATTACAAATAAAGAAATTGCCGTTTCATTAAGTTGGCAATTAATAGCTGCTTTGTTTTCCATCACTTTGATTACAGGATTAATTTCCGGTTCTTACCCTGCCCTATATTTATCCAGTTTCAAACCCGCTGACATCTTTAAAGGCAAAATGAATAGATCATTAGGAGCATTGTGGGCAAGAAAAGGATTGGTCATTTTTCAATTCAGCTTATCTATTATCTTAATCATTTCGGTTCTCATTGTTTATCAACAAATTAGTTTTATTCAAAATAAAAACTTAGGGTACGAAAAAGACAATATCATTCATTTTCCAATAGAAGGAAAGATAGCTGAAAACAAAGAAAGTTTTATCAGCCAAATCAAACAACTGAATGGCGTAAAAGGAGGAGCCTTTTCATTTACTAACCTAATGGGTTCTCAAAGCACTACGATGGGGCTAACTTGGGATGGGAAAAATCCAGAAGAACCAGTGCGTTTCGAAAATTGCGGAATTGGTTTGGGTTTTATTGAATTAATGAATATTGAGGTACTAGAAGGAAGAGCCTTTTCAGAAAATTTTGCAGAAGATTCAACTTTAATTATGAATCAAACCGCGATCAATGCCATGGGTTTAAAAGACCCGATTGGTAAAACCGTAAATCTTTGGGGACAAGATCAAATGATTATAGGGGTTGTAAAAGATTTTCATTTTGAATCCTTGCACGAGAAAGTCAATCCATTGTTTTTTCGCTACAATCCTGAGCAAGCCCTAACTATGAATGTTAAGTTGGAAAAAGGCAAAGAGAAAGAAGCTATTGCAAACCTAAGCGCATTTTATACCACCTACAATCCAGGCTACTCTTTCAATTTCAAGTTCATGGATACTGCCTATCAAGAACAATACAATTCTGAAAAAAGGATTGCAACACTGTCTAAATACTTTGCAGGATTTGCCATCTTGATTTCTTGCCTTGGCTTATTTGGCTTGACCGCTTTTAGTATAGAAAGAAGAATGAAAGAAATCGGTGTTCGCAAAATTCTCGGATCTAGTAATTTCGGAATCCTCAAATTGTTATCTGGAGAATTTACAAAGATCATTATCATTTCAATCTTAATCGCTATTCCAGTAAGTTATCTCATCGCGCAAAACTGGCTGCAACAATACGCCTTCAGCATTGACCTTTCAATAGGATTCTTTCTTGCTGGCGCGATCGGTGCAATTGCCATGACTTGGTTTACAATAAGCTTACAAACTGCCAGAATATACGCCATCAATCCTAAAGATTGCTTAACAGACTAATTCGATTTGTAAAAGTAGAGGAACTTATTTTTAATTATTTTAGTTTAAAAGATGTAAATTAACAGCTTTGGTTTATTTCTATAACAAAGAATAAAAAACACTTAGATAATTTGGAATGATTTCAGTAAACTCAACATTTTTAGAAATGAATGATTGATTTAGCACTGAATGCTGAATACTGAATACTGAATACTGAATACTAAATACTGAATACTAAATACTGAATACTGAATACTAAACATCAAACATGAATTTCGTATTACTAACTGGACCTCCAGCTGTTGGCAAAATGACCATTGGCCAACAGCTCGTTGAAAAACTGGATTACAAACTATTCCACAATCACCTTTCTATAGAATTGGCGTTGAATATTTCCTGGTATGGAAGCAAAGAATTCAAGGCAATCAACGAGGGGATTAGAGATTTGGTTTTCAAAACTGTATCCAAAAGCAA
>CALIAG010000408.1 GCA_938041325.1 uncultured Saprospiraceae bacterium
TAGCAGATTTAGCAGATTTAGCAGATCTAACAGATCTAGAAGATCCAGCAGATCCAGCAGAGATTGTGAATATTTCAGATTTTGACGTACAAGCCCTCTTTGTTGGGAAGGGCCCACCCTAATCCGCCACCGCCGCCGGAATCCCCCGGCGCAAAACACAAGACAATACAAATTTGCCTTCATCTCAACACTTCTGTCAAGATAATTTATTTCAAAAAACCTTCAGCATCTGATCACAATGCCTTCTACTTACATAGACGCAGGAATACTGAAAATTCCATAAATTTAGACCAACTATTTTCAAATTAAATTTGATATTTATATTTTGTTGGTCCAAAAAATACCTCAAACTAAGCGTAAGTTAATGCTCTAAAGTCAAGCTTATAGTTTCCGTTTTTTTATTAAATTTGGATGCCTTTTTTATCCTTTAAATCAATGCTCAAATGTCGATCATCACCAAAGAATTCCATTCGTTTTTTAAAGACCTTGCTAAAAACAACAACCGAGATTGGTTTCATGCAAATAAGAAAAGGTATGAGACTGGGGTGAAAGAACCATTCAAGGAATTGGTCAGTGAATTGATTAGTCAAACGCAAAAGTTTGATCCGGAAGTTCAAATAGAACCCAAGGAAGGCATTTTTAGAATCAATAGAGATATTAGATTTTCAAAAGACAAAACGCCCTACAAAACTTATTCTTCTGCAATCATTTCTAAGTATGGAAGGAAAGGAAAAGATTATCCAGGCTATTACCTTCATCTTTCTCCTGGTGAATTGAGCATTGGAGGTGGAGCTTATTTTTTGGAAAAAGGAGATCTTCAAAAAGTTAGACAATACATTTCCGACCATCCAAAAGAATTTGCAAAGGTTTATAAGAATAAGAAATTTGTAGGTTTGTTTGAAACGATAAAGGGAGAGCAGAACAAGCGTTTACCAAAAGAGTTTCAAGCTCCTGCAGAAAAAGAGCCGCTCATTGCCAACAAGCAATTTTACTTCATGACGAATATTGATCCGAAGATGTCTCTAGAAAAAGACTTCGTAAAATTTGTGATCAATCATTTTAAAACGGGTAAAATTTTAAACGACTTTTTGTTAAAAGCATTGAGCTAAATGAACCTGTTCTGAACTGTTAAATTTGCGTTTTTAAATTGCGCAATAAATGATCTGCAATTACCAAAGCTGCCATCGCTTCCACAATAGGCACAGCTCTTGGAACCACGCAAGGATCATGTCTGCCTTTGCCTTCTACCGTAACCGATTCGCCCGCTTCATTGACAGAGTCTTGAGCAGTAACAATGGTAGCTACAGGCTTGAATGCGGCGCTAAAATAAATATCCATTCCATTGGAAATGCCTCCTTGTACACCACCAGAATAATTGGTACTGGTTTTTATAACATCGCCTTCCTTATAAAATGAATCATTGTGTTCGGAGCCTCGCATTTCGACGCCGGCAAATCCAGAACCATATTCAAAACCTTTGCAGGCATTTATACTTAAAGTCGCTTTCGCCAAGTCTGCATGTAATTTATCAAAAACAGGTTCGCCTAATCCAACTGGACAATTCTTAATCACACATTTCACCACACCTCCAATAGTGTCCCCGTCTTTTCTTACTGCCTTGATCAAAGTAATCATTTGCTCTGCCATGGCTGGATCTGGGCATCTGATATCATTGCTTTCGGTCAGAGACAAATCCAGGTCTCCATATTCTTTTTCCAGTTTTAAACTTCCAACCTGACTCACAAATGCTTGTACTTCAATCCCATGCTTTTTCAGCAATAACTTGGCAATGGCTCCACCAGCTACCCGACTTGCCGTTTCTCTAGCAGAAGACCTTCCGCCGCCTCGATAATCCCGGATCCCATATTTTTGCTGGTAAGTGAAGTCAGCGTGGGAAGGCCGAAATTTATCTGCGATGTGAGAATAATCTTTGCTTCTTTGGTCTTTGTTGAAAATGACGATGCTAATCGGTGTTCCAATACTCTTGCCTTCAAAGACACCCGCTAGAATCTCCATTCGATCAGCTTCTTTCCTTTGGGTGACTATTTTTGACTGGCCGGGGCGCCTTCTTGCCAATTCTGACTGGATAAAGTCTTCGTCTATCTCTAGTCCTGCAGGGCAACCATCAATGATAACGCCAATCGCTTTACCGTGAGAGGCACCATAAGTTGTAATTCTAAATATCTGTCCAAATGTGTTTCCAGCCAAAATATCTTATTTTATGAAGCCCTAAAGGTAATAAATCACTCTAATTGGAACTCTATTAACGATGAATTGTTTCTTATTATTTATTTGTGCAATTTGCAGTATAAATTTAACTAATGTATCTGGAACCAAAAGATATTTACGAGAGCCTTGAGTTTGATAAAGTGTTGTTGCTGCTGGAAAATGAATGTTTCGGCGAACTCGGGAAGAAAAAAGTGCAGAGAATCGAATTAGACGTCCAAAACTTCCTGATAGAGCGCAAGTTGGATGAAGTCCTTGAATTCAAAACATCTTTACAGCAAGACCAAAGAATTCCTTTTGAAATTTATCATGATGTCAGCAAAGACCTTCGCATGTTGGAGGTTGTGGATGCTGTATTGCAAGAAGAAGGTTTTCAACGGGTAAATCTATTGCTGCGAAGGATCGATGCGATTTATAAGTTTTTCAAAACGGATAAGGTAGCCTTGTATCCCCGTCTTTTTGACATCATCAAAGAAATGACTTATGACAATGCCCTTTTGAAGGCGGTTGAAAGAGTCATTGATGAAAAAGGGCAAATCAAACCGGATGCTTCTCCTGAATTGATGATCATTCGTAGAGGCATTGCTTCTAAGCGCCAAGAATTGGAAAAAGCTTTTCGAAAGATCATTGTTTCCTATAAAAATAAAGGTTGGTTAACGGATTCTGTGGAATCTTTTAGAAATGGAAGACGGGTACTCAGTGTGCCGTCTGAGCATAAGCGTAAAATTAAAGGAATCATTCACGATGAATCTACTACAGGAAAGACGGCCTTTTTGGAACCTGAACTAATCATTGATATTAATAATGATATTTTTGATTTAGAAACGGAAGAAAAAAGAGAGATCTACAGAATTCTCAAAGAATTGAGTGCAACCATGAGGCCATATGTTCCAATGTTGGCGGTTTATCAAACCATGTTGGTGCGTTTTGATGTCATTCAGGCGAAAGCCAGATTGGCTCAAAAAATGAATGCGAACAGGCCGAAAATTAAAAAAGATCCTTACCTCGGAATTCAGACAGCTTACCATCCTCTTTTGTATTTAAAAAACAAAGAAATTAAGAAGAAGACGGTTCCATTTGATCTGACGCTTTTCGAGCCAAACAGAATTCTTGTCCTTAGTGGTCCGAATGCTGGAGGAAAATCGGTGAGCATGAAAAGTGTAGGATTGCTTCAGTTAATGTTGCAATCAGGGATGTTGATTCCAGTGAGTGAAGAATCTGAAATGGGAATCTTTGAAAACTTTTTCGCTGATATTGGTGATCAACAATCATTGGAAGATGATTTGAGTACTTATAGTTCTAGGTTGAAAAATATGCGGACCTTTTTGGAAAAAGCTGATGATAAAACCTTGATTCTGATTGACGAATTTGGTTCAGGAACTGATCCTAAAGTTGGTGGAGCAATCGCAGAAGCCATCTTAAAGGAATTGAATCAGAAGAAAGTTTGTGGCGTCATCACCACGCACTATTCCAATTTGAAGATGTTTGCGTTTAAGACGAAAGGGATAGTAAATGGAGCGATGGTTTTTGACAAAGAAAATCTTTCTCCGACTTACGAAATGAAAGTTGGACGACCCGGATCTTCTTATGCTTTTGAAATTGCAGAAAAAAGTGGCTTAGATAAGAAGGTGCTGGAATATGCAAAATATAAAACTGGAGCAAACGAAAAAGCGGTGGATGAATTGCTCATAGATTTGCAGAGAGAGAAAAAAGAAGTCGAAGAGCAATTGGATGGTTTGAAAGCCAGAGAGAAAAAATTAGAAAAGCTGATAGGGAATTATGAAAAAATGAATTCAGAATTTGAGTACAAAAGAAAAAAACTCAAACTGGATGCAAAAGAACTTTTATTACAGCAAGCTGCGAAAGACAACAAAGAATTTGAAAAATTAATTCGAGAACTGAAGGAAGGAAAAAAGCTAGAAGATGCTAAAGAAAAAGCGGCCAGTATTCGAGAAGAGAAAGTAAAACTAAGTGGAGAGGTCAATCAGTTACAACAAGATATTTATTATAAAGAAGAACCCAATAAAAAAGTGGAGCCCATCAAAGTGGGTGATTTTGTAAAACTTAAAACGGGTGGTGCAACAGGAAAAGTGAAGTCGCTTTCGAAAAACAGAGCAATCATTCTAATGGGCGCATTGACGATGACGACAAAAGTCAAAGATCTTCAACATGCTAAAGAGCCTTTGGAAATCAATCCGCATAAAGGCGTCAAAATGGATACCGTTGCTTCTGCAAAGTTCGAATCAAAAATTGACTTGCGTGGATTGCGAAGAGATGAAGCTTTGAAAACGCTTGAACTATTCGTGGATAAAGCGATAGTGTCCAGTTCAACGACCTTGCGAATCGTTCACGGCAAAGGAGATGGGATTCTAAGGAATGCAGTAAAGGCTAAATTGCGGGAATACAATGATATTGCAGAGGTCTTTCATCCTGAATCCCATGATGGGGGAGATGGCGTGACGATTGTGGAATTCAATTAGCCTCGTACCTAAACGACAAAACGCCTGAAAATCAATCGACTTTCAGGCGTTTTTGTATAAAACAATTTGAATTACTAGCACATTTCTGTTGCAGCAAAGTGGAAGTTGCCTTCAATTGCAGCGTTTTCATCAGAATCTGATCCGTGTACCGCATTTTCACCAATACTTTTCGCATACAATGCTCTAATCGTACCTGCTTCAGCTTCTGAAGGGTTGGTCGCACCAATTGTAGTACGGAAATCAGCAACTGCATTCTCTTTTTCAAGAATCGCTGCTACGATAGGACCAGAAGACATGAAGTCTACCAATTCCCCATAGAACGGTCTTTCTTTATGTACAGCGTAAAATTCGCCTGCTTTTTCTTTTGATAATTGTGTAAGTTTCAATGCAACAATTCTGAAACCAGCTTTGTTGATGTGAGCTAGAATTGCTCCGATATGACCAGCTTTTACTGCACCTGGTTTGATCATTGTGAAAGTTCTGTTACCTGCCATTGAAGTAGTTTATTTTGGTTTCTTGAAAATCCAGTGTTCTTTCAGCCACTTAATTTGTCAAAAAACAATTATTATTAAATAAATGGTTTTCAAAATTCGCTGCAAAACTAAGTTAAGGATTCTAGAAAGTCAAATATCGTGTGGAATAGTTGGAAATTGGTAACTCACCCCGATCGCAAGCGATGTCCCCTCTCTCGGGAGAGAGGGGAGTTGGACGGGTGTGGAATTGCTTTGCAATTCTGTATATAGGAGCTGTGAGTTTTAATTATAAAGTCTTTATCAACGTATGAAGAAACTCCCTTCTCTTTTAAGAGAAGGGCTGGGGATGAGTTTTTAAATAGGACATCCGCCTCTCTTTTCAGGTAAATACTCAAATTGGAACAGCGCTTGCTTTTAATATTTTGGTTTTTCACTTAATTTTGGCAATTTCGCACATTGAAGAAAACAGGCATAAAGTTCTGTTTGATGAACAGTAGCAGTAAAAGTAGTAAATGGAAAATATAGGCGAAGTAAAAAAGCTTCTTTCAGTACCCAAGGATATTGTAATAACTTCACACAGGAATCCTGACGGCGATGCCATCGGTTCTTCTTTAGCACTTTACCTTTATCTCAATAAGTTAGGACATACCGTAAGGGTGATTTTTCCGTCCGAATATCCGCATTTTGTCTCTTGGATGCCTGACGCTGAGAAGATTATCATTTTTGATATAGAGCCGGAGTTAACGGAAAGTACTATAAAAAGGGCGGATATTATATTTTCTTTGGATTACAATTCATTGGATAGAATAGACAAGGTGGGGGAGATGATTAGGCCATTGCCGTGTACGAAGATCATGATCGATCATCATTTGAACCCTGATTATTTCGCTGAATATATGTTGTCTGAGCCTTCTGCGAGTTCGACTTGCGAGCTGGTTTATGACTTTATTGAAATGTTGGGCGAGAAAGATAAACTCGATATTCCCATCGGAGAATGCCTTTTGACAGGGATTTTAACCGATACAGGCTCTTTCAAATATGCGACTTCTCCAAAACTTTTCAAAATAGTGGCCAGTTTACTCGAATTGGGAGTAGATGATACGAAGATCCATGATTTTGTTTTCAATAGTCAAAATGAAAAGAATTTGCGTTTGCTCGGGCATTGCTTGAAAGATCGCATGGAAATATTGGAAGAATACCAAACAGGAATAATTTGGTTGACTAGAAGAGATTATGAATATTACGATATTCAACGAGGAGATACGGAAGGGATCGTCAACTTTTTATTGAAAATGAAAAATATTAAAATCGCTGCCTTCATTACGGAGCAGCCGACTATAGTCAAAATATCTTTGCGTTCGAAAGGTGATTTTTCTGTTGAACAAATTGCAAAAAAACACTTTAAAGGTGGAGGCCATAAAAATGCTTCTGGCGGATCTTCTTACAAAGGTCTTAAATCTACTTTGCTTGAATTCAAAAATATCCTTGCTGAATATAAGGAAGAGATTAACGCTTAGTTAAAAACAAAAGGCTTCCTGATATTCCTTACTCTTGTTTATACAAATTGAAATCATGTTGAAAAATAGCTTTGCTTTTTTACTCTTAGCAATCCTGACTTTGTATTCTTGTCAGTCGCCGGATGGTCCAACTAGTCCGAACAAAGGCAAGACGCCTACTGGCTACGATTATGAATTGATCGTTTCCAACGAAGGCCGAAAACCAAAAGTGGGAGATGAGGTTCGCTACCATCAAAAAATATTCATCAGTGATTCTATTTTGATGTCTACTTACCTCAGCATGTCACCTATGCGTGTGATCATTCCGCCATTGGAGGAAGTTGCAAAACCAGTGCGTCCAGATTATGAAGCTTTGTTTTTTATGTCGGCAGGAGACAGTCTGGTTACGTATCAAAAGTTGGATACTTTCAGCAAAGAGATTTTACCAAAAGGAACGAAAAATTCTGATGTTTACCGTTACGAAATAAAACTACTTTCTATCAAAGATAAAACGGATGTGGATAAGTCTTTGGCTGCCATGCGCGCAAGAGATGTTCCAGTTTCTGATTCCTTGTATCAACTTTTAAATGCTTATAAAAATAAGCAATTAGGTGATGTTTTGCAAAAGAGTGAATCTGGTTTGGAATACATTATCCATGAGGAAGGAACAGGTAAAAAAGCGGAGCCTGGTCGTTTTGTTACGATGCATTACTCGGGATGTTTTCAAGCGGAAGAAAATTGTTTCGCCTCTACTTTCCGGGATGCAAAACCTTATACAGCTAGAATTGGTCGACGTCGAGTGATCAAAGCTTGGGATGAAGGGATACCGATGTTATCGGAAGGAGGGAAGGCTACTTTCTTTGTGCCTTATGAACTGGCTTATGGTTTGGCGGGGAATCCACCGCAGATTCCGGAGAAGGCGGATTTGGTGTTTTATGTGGAGGTGTTGAAGGTTTATTAGGGGGAGGGGCGGTTTTCGAAAATCGTGATTCTTTTGGTTTTCGAAAGTCGTGTTTCTTTCGGTTTTTCTTAGTTCGTGATTCTTTCGGTTTTCGAGTATCGTGATTCTTTTGGTTTTCGAGTATCGTGATTCTTTCGGTTTTCGAAAGTCGTGTTTCTTTCGGTTTTTCTTAGTTCGTGATTCTTTCGGTTTTCGAATATCGTGATTCTTTCGGTTGTTGGTTTTCGAAAGT
>CALIAG010000409.1 GCA_938041325.1 uncultured Saprospiraceae bacterium
CTCATAACTCGTTCATTTTCAGACAATATTAATCCTATTACTTATTACGGAAAAATACGCTGATAGGTACACCAGTAAAGTTGAAATTTTTGCGAAGTGTGTTTTCAAGGAAGTTTTTATAAGCTTCTCTAACATATTTCGGGTGATTACAGAAGAATGCAAAGGCCGGATAATACGTTGGCAACTGAGTGATATATTTAATTTTTATAAACTTACCTCTATAAGATGGAGGAGGGTATTGATCAATTTTGTGTAATAAAAGATCGTTTAAAACAGAAGTTTTGATTTTCTGGTTTCTGCGCTCATGGACTTCCAAAGCCACTTCAATGGATTTGAAAATGCGTTGTTTTTCTAGTGCAGAAACGAAAATAATGGGTACATCGTTAAAAGGAGCTATTTTATCTTTTATTTTCTTTTCGAAATCTCTGGCTGTGTTGGTTTCTTTTGGCATCAAGTCCCACTTGTTTACCAAAATAACGACCCCTTTATTTCGTTTAATGGCCAAAGAAAATATGCTCATATCTTGTGATTCCACACCAGTTTGTGCGTCAATCATAAGTATACAAACATCTGCCTCTTCCATTGCCCGAATAGCACGCATGACAGAATAGAATTCTAAATCTTCGTGTACTTTGGCTTTCTTTCGAATCCCTGCAGTATCAATAATCAGGAATTCCTTACCAAATTTTTCATATTTAGTGTGAATAGAATCTCTGGTGGTTCCAGCAATATCAGTTACAATGTTTCGCTCTACGCCAAGCAATGCATTGACCAAAGAAGATTTCCCAACATTGGGTTGACCCAAAATGGCAAGCTTTGGAAGTTCGCCTTCTAAAGGCATGTCATCCGATAATTTTTCAGTGACAGCATCCAATAATTCACCTGTTCCTGAACCCGAAAGGGAAGAAAGGAAATAAGTCTCATCGAAACCTAGACTCCAAAATTCATTTGCTTCCAATAATCGGGCGTGGTTATCTACTTTATTTACCACTAAGAAAACATCTTTCTTTGCTCTTCTTAAAAGGTTGGCAACTTCTTCATCCAGGTCTGTAATGCCTGTGGATACATCGACCATGAATATTAAAACAGATGCCTCTTCTATGGCTATCCTTACTTGTGACCGAATGGCAGCTTCGAAAACATCATCCGAGCCTTCTACAAATCCACCGGTATCAATAACAGTAAAATTTTTACCGTTCCAGTCACTTATCCCGTATTTTCTGTCGCGGGTTACCCCACTCGTATCATCAATAATGGCTTGTCTTCCACCGATTAGACGATTGTAAAGTGTTGATTTTCCGACGTTTGGCCGGCCCACAATGGCTACAATGTTATTCATTTATTTACTTTATACTTAAGCGGCTGCAAAGATCGCAATTTATTCTCGATAGTGGATGCTTTATACTACTAATACTTAAAATAGCGTGAAAACTTACTTACCATAACCAAAATGATTGAGCAAACGTTCATCGTCCCGCCAATTGTCTTTGACTTTGACGTGCAATTCTAAGAAAACTTTCTTTTGAAGAAATTTTTCAATCCCGTATCTGGCAGCTGTCCCTAATTTTTTAATAGCAACTCCTCCTTTTCCTATTATAATGGATTTTTGAGTTTTGCGTGCAACGAAGATAGAAGCTTCTATTTTCACTAAATCTTCGCCATGCTTGGTTTTGGTCTCTTTAAAGCTTTCTACAATAACTTCGCACGAGTAAGGAATTTCCTGTTTGTAATTCAAAAGGATTTTTTCACGAATAATCTCACTTACAAAGAACCTTTCTGAACGATCTGTAATTTGATCTTTAGGATAAAATGCAGGACCTTCAGGAGTATATTTTTTGATTAGATTTAAAAGGTTTTCTGTACCTCTTTCTTTCAAAGCGGATATTGGTACAAATTCCGTAAACTCTTTTTTCTCCCTCCACCACAAAAGCAGTTTCATCAATTCTGGTTCCTTAATCAAATCTGTTTTATTGATCACCAAAAAACAAGGCATTTCTATTTTAGGCAAAAGCTTAAGAATAGGATCATCATCTGTATATTCTTGAGTCGGATCAATGACGACCATCATGATATCCGCATCATGCAAGGTACTTTGAACATAATTGTTCATGGTTTCTTGCATCTTATAGGAGGGGTTCTCAATAATGCCTGGAGTATCTGAAAATACCAATTGGTGTTCCTCATCATTTAAAATGCAAATGATTCGGTGGCGGGTAGTTTGTGGCTTATTGGTGATAATGGACATCCTTTCTCCCAAAAGCGCATTGAGCAAAGTAGATTTTCCAACGTTTGGTCGACCAATGATATTAATAAAACCAGATTTATGCATAGTAGCTGTTTAATACCACAAAGATAGCTGTTTTTATAAGGAATTTTGAAAGGAAGTACTTAAAGGTAAATCTGGATAAAACGAAGGCGAGTTCAAACTTAAAAAGAAGATAGAAATAGGAAGATTTGTTTCACTGAAAACGTATTCTCTCTAGGGAAGAAGCTTAAGGTTGTATCAAGATCAATAGGTCAATTGCTTGACCCCATTTTGGATAATGCTTTCGACCATGGAATACAGCATATTCGGTTTGAGAGTTCGCCAGTTAATATCGTTCAAATGATCTCCAAAATTGACATAATGCTGCAAACGGGTTTGTTGCATTTCATCTTTCACATGCTCAAGTGTATTGACAAAACAAATCCATCCTTCTTCTTCCACTACATCTTCATACCATTCTTCATAATAACAATCATCGGATCCATGAAAATTGAGGACATGTTCACAAAGGAGAATATATTTATTGATTCCGTTTAAAGAAATAGCATCTATTATCTCCCGCTTCAAAAACATGATATCATTGGTAATCGCATCGTTCCATTCACCGATTAATTCTAGAATGACATAGCCTTCTTCATAATCGGTATGCAGTTGTTTGATATATAAAGTAGGAGAACCAATTTGATCCCATTGAGGATGGATGAAATAATTGTAGATTTTTTGAGTGTACCTGAATTCATCATAGACCTTTCCATAAAAAGGAGACTTATCATCTTTTGATGAGTTATATTTATCTCTCCATTTAAAATGTGGTTCAATGTCGTGCAATATGAATCGGTTTAATTTTTTTTAATTTTGGGGAATAATTTGTCGTTCTTTTCTTTTTTGTAAACAAGATAGAAAGGCGAACTGTTGCAAAAATAAGCAAGATTATAGAATCAATGAGGTAATAAATAAATTATTTTTAATATAAAACATAGTGAAAAAAATAGTTGTCACCGGTCCGGAGTCTTCTGGCAAAAGCACACTTGCAAAGCAATTGGCCAGCCATTTTAATTCAGATTGGGTAGCAGAATATGCAAGAGACTATTTGAACAATTTACAAAGGCCTTATAACGAATTGGATTTAATAGAGATTGCTAAAGGCCAGATTAATTTAGAAAAAGAGAAGGAAGCCAATTCTGCAGATCTGTTGTTTTATGATACAGATCTGTTGACGATTCAGATTTGGTCTGATCACAAATACGGGCGATGTGATCTTTGGATACTTGAACAATATGCCAACCGTACAAAAGACCTTTATTTACTTTGTAAACCCGATTTACCTTGGGAGCCCGATCCGCTTAGAGAAAGCCCAAACCAATTAAACGAACTGTTCAATATTTATAAAGAAAATCTAAAAGCATTAAAAGTAGATTTCGAAATCGTTGATGGAGTAGGAGAGCAGCGCTTGAAAAATGCCATCAACCTCATTCATTTGTAAAATTCTAAATTGTTTTGAAGATAATGAGCTGATTGGCTTTCAACATTATTATATTTGTGTTTAAATTCTCATTGGGGTGCGAAAAGAGCTGTTAATATAAAACCTGCTTTTTGATGCTGAGATTATACCCATCGAACCTGGCCAGGTAATTCTGGTAAGGAAATGAATTCTCTCCGGAGAATAGCGATGCTATTTTACGTCCGACTTAGCCCTTAAGTCGCATGGACTTTTAAAGTTTTAAATATGAAATATTTTTTCTTGGCCATCCTGATTGGTCTATCTTCTCAAATGTTATTTGGGCAAAATTCCTTGTACGGAAACGTTTATGATAACTTAGGAAATCCGCTTCCAGGAGCTACCGTTATTTTAGAGAATTCAAAAATTGGAACTTCTACAGATGCTGATGGTTTTTATATGTTCAATAAACTGGAAGCGCAGCAATACAACTTACAAGTAAATTATATTGGTTTCGAAGAATTGAAAAAAGTGGTCGATGTAAAAGGAGCCAGCACCCTAGATTTTACACTGAAAGAAGTAGGGTATGATTTAGAACCTGTAGTCGTCTTGGCCACTTGGGCAACAGAAAAAACGCCAGTGACTTATACCAATATTGGAGAAGAAGAGTTAGGGAAATCAAATCAAGGGCAAGACATCCCTTTCTTGGTTAGATGGACGCCTTCTGTTGTTGCTACTTCAGATGCAGGAGCTGGAGTTGGGTATACAGGACTCAGAATTAGAGGCTCCGATCCTACACAAACCAACGTAACTATCAATGGTATTCCATTAAATGATTCAGAGTCTCAAGGTGTCTTTTGGGTCAATTTACCGGACCTTGCGAGCTCGACAGAAAACATCCAAATTCAAAGAGGAGTAGGAACGTCAACAAATGGAGCAGGAGCATTTGGTGCAACCATCAATGTACAGACCTCGGGATTGGAAGCACGACCTTATGTAGAATTCGACAACACTTTTGGTTCTTTTAATACGCACAAACACACACTGAAATTTGGTTCCGGAAAGTTGAAAAATAACTTGGCATTTGATGCGCGTTTATCATTGATCCAGTCCGACGGATATGTAGACCGTGCGAGTTCTGATTTGCGAGGGATGTATTTGTCAGGTGGATATTTTGGAGACAAAACGACTTTGCGTGCGGTTGCTATCATTGGAGCAGAACGGACCTATCAATCTTGGTACGGAACTCCTCAAGGAAGAATTGAAAATGACCAAACAGAAATGGAACGGCATGCATCTTTTGAAGGCTATTCAGATGCACAGCTTGACAACCTTTTAAACTCTGGACGAACCTATAATTTTTATTTATACGAAAACGAAGTAGATGATTATAAACAAGATCATTATCAACTTCATTTGAATCACCAATTGAATACAGAATGGTCTTTGGGTGCAGCATTGCATTACACTTATGGTCGAGGTTTTTTCGAACAATACAAAGATGGAGAGGACTTTGAATTTTATCAAATCAGATCCGCTATGATTGATGGAGACAATGCTGTAGAAGGCGATGTAATCCGACGCAGATGGTTGGACAATGATTTTTATGGCGTGACGTATAATTTAAAATACCAAAACGAATCCTTTGATTTTGTTTTGGGAGGAGCTGCCAATCAATACGATGGAGATCATTTTGGACAAGCGATCAAGGTGATAACGGATCGGGAAATTGAAGTCGCCAATCCCGTGAATTATTATTTTAGTGTTGGGAACAAACGAGATATCAATGTATTTGCAAAAGCGAATTATCAAATCAATTCTCAGCTCAATCTATTTGCAGATTTACAAGTTCGAAATATCAATTATTCATCCGTAGGAACGGACAATGATTTAGTCGCCATTGATTTTGACGAAAGTTATACTTTTTTTAATCCAAAATTGGGTTTGAATTATAGTTTGGATAAATTCAATACGGTATATGCTTCCTTCTCTGTTGGACAGAAAGAACCTTTGCGATCTGATTTTACGGATGCACCAACGGGAACAACACCTGAGGCAGAAAAATTATCTGATTTAGAAATAGGATATAAGTTGCAAACATCAAAGGCAGATGTTCAAATCAATTTGTATAACATGGATTATAGCAATCAGTTGGTTCAAACCGGCGAGCTAAATGATGTAGGAGCTGTATTGCGAACCAATGTAGCAGATAGTTACAGAAGGGGAGTGGAGGTGCAATGGGCTCTTAGACCAAATGAGAAATTTACTTGGTCTGCAAATTTTACATTGAGTCAAAACAAAATAAAATCATTCGATCAAATTGTTTATGATTATACGAATGGATTCGATGTATTGGTCAATAATTTTGAGGATACAGATATTTCGTTTTCACCGAAGTTGATTGCAGCAAATGTATTGTCCTATGAATTTGTAAAAGGTTTGAATATAGGTTTGCGAACGAAGTATGTAAGCGAACAGTTTTTAGACAATACGCAAAATGATGCAAAGAAGATTGATTCCTATTTTGTGAATGATGTGGTAGGGTCGTATGATTTCAACATTAAGGGCATACGTTCGTTGGGGTTGAGGTTTTCTGTACACAATGTATTTGATGTATTGTACAGTGCGAATGGGTATACTTACAGCTATGTTTTTGGAGATCCTGTAACGGAAAATTTCTTTTATCCGCAAGCAGGTATTCACTTTATGGTTGGTTTGAAAGTAGGTTTGTAGATTGAGAAAAATAGACATAAAAAAGCCTCGCTTGAAAACTCAAGCGAGGCTTTTTTATTTACTAAATTATTCTATTAAAACTTATAAGTAAAACCTAAGCGAAGATCCCAAGGAGTAGTTCTAGCAACACTTTCTGCAGAGTCTAAAACGTTGTAGTACAAACCAATCTCATATCCTAAACCGCCTCGTGCTCCGTTGTACCCGGCACCTACATATAGGAACTGTTCATTGTAACTTTCAGATTGTATTTTATCTCCATCAATCCCACTAAACTCTTGAAAAGAACCAAATTCAAATTCAGTGTGTACAAAGAACGTTTCAAATAATTTTCCTCGCGCAAATATAGCAGGTCCTAGATCCAAAGGTTCCCATTTTCGGACTCCATTGATACCTCTGGATTCAAGCCAAGTTCTTCCAAGATAAGTATAGTTGAACTTAAGCATTACCCCAGCAGAAACATCGTCTGTGAATTTATAACCTACCACAGGTGTCAAATTGATATTAAAAGTTCCATTTGCACCACCGATGTTTCCAACATGTAATCCGTACCAAAGGCGACTACCTATCGTACCTCGATCATTGAAATAATCATCGTCGTCAGATTTTGAAGTTTTCTTGTCTTCTACCTTTTCCGTTTTTTTCTTTTTCTTTTTCTTTCTTCCGTAAGTTTGAGCGTCTACAGAGCTTAAACCGATTGCAAAAATGCAAACCAACACGAGTGTGAATATTCGACTTATATTGTTCATATTCCAAATTTTTAGTGAACAAAACGGGTAAATCCCGGAAGGTTCATTGTGTAAAAATAACAAAAATAGAGTTTCGGTCTACAAATTTTATAATACACTATTTTAACCTTCCTAATTAAGACGTTATTGCCTTGCGATTAGTTACTGTTTTGTTAATAATTTATGAGTTATTCGAGGAGTACAAGTCCAATTTATGAGTTTGTCGTAAACTTGACTATTCCTCCACGCTTACAAAGTTATAAGAAGGTGGGATTGATTTATTGATTTTGATTAAATTTTTATCAATTAAATACTTAATCCACGCTTTAGAGCGCTTTGTACTTGAGAAAGTGTAAAAAGTCTGGGCCTCGTTGAGCTTTTCGTGGAAACCCAATCTCGTATTAAAGTGTTGCTCCAGAACTTTAATGATTCCATAGGTGCAATAGTCTCTTTTCCCACCACCTTCACCAATAAATGGACTGACGATATCGAATTGAAGAATATTGTATATTTTATCAAAATCGAGTTCACCATTGCTTTTAAAATCTATTCCAAAATCGGTTAGGATCTTAAAATAGAATTCTTTTTGATTGAGTTCTTTGTGTGCTTTTTTGAGCGCATAAATATCTTGATCATCATAAATTGGAAGACCAAAGTCTCTAGCTAGAAAAGAACAAGTATTAGAACCCTTTACTGTTGTCAATTTATCCGCAAATTCGAGGACAGTACCAATTTCTTCGTAGGAAATGGTCGCAATAATGTTTTGTTGAATTTTCGCTTTAGAACCTTCGTCAATTTCTAATTTTCTGGTCGCTTGAAGTTTTTCTTCTAAGGTCAAGCCGATGTTATTGATTTGAGCAATATGCAAATAGGTATTTTGCTCTTCAAATTCACTCAGATAATTATTGACAGCAAGGTATTCTTTTAATGTATTTTTAATAACCGTGGCCATCTCAACATTCAACTGTCCTTGGTTGACATAGTTTTCGAACCAACCAGACCGGAAAAGATTATTGAAAAAAGAACCACGATCATTGACGTCGAAACTTTTAGATTTTCGAATGATAAATTCTGCCATTTTTTCGCCATCTTCAATTTCAAATAATTTAGGAATATCATCTAACTCCTTGTGGCTAAAATCAAAATTTTCAAAATATTTTAAATCGGAATCGACATTCAGTTTAGGCTCCAAATCTAATCTTCTTACATTTTTCTGAGGACTAACTTTTGCAAGCGATTCAAGGACTATCGATTTGAATGAATCATCGTAATATTCAGATGCGATCAATAAGTTTATATCATCAATGGCTAATGTCTCTGCAGCTTTTAATTCTTCAATTTTGTTTTTAAAGAAATTTTTCCCCCAAACTGTATAATTGTTTTTATTGCTTTTCCACAAATCATTCCATGGATCTCTTTTGGCTTGCTCTTCAGTGAGCCTGAATTTATAGCTATAGATGTTTTCAAGTAAAACGGTGACTGCGTCAGATAAGGTAACCGTCTTTCCTTTACGGCTGCTTAGTATCGATTCACTGTCGATGATTTTAAATAAATAGGGGACATGACTTATATCGCCATTATTTTTTAGATAAACCAATAGATTTTTAATGGAAGAACGATCCTCTTCAGTGCTGAGTCGTTCTATGATTTTTTCAAGAACATTTTCGTCTGGTGCAGCAAGTATTTTGATATCTCTTTTATTGAATTCCCCAGGCGATTGTAGAAAAGCGTCCAAGTCATTTGATTTATCACCAGAAGCATTTTGCAGAAGAATTTGTATTTTACTTGAAATCTCATTATCAGATTCTGTAGCTGCAATACGAGTTAATTTTTTCTGAATTTCGGGATCTTCCCTATTGATCTTTTTTAAATAAGCGTTGCAAACTCCATCAATCCCGAATTTTTCGAAAAGACCTGCTTTTTTAAGATAGAGTCTCAACTGATTTTGATCTTCTGCTACACTATTCCAATTGTCAGAATAAAAGCGATCAATTATTCTTCCCATAGAAAAACTCACTTCCAAGTTTTGCTGATGAAGGCAAGTCCAATATTCCAATGCAGTAATGTCTTTTAAATCTATTTCTTTTAATAATTCGTTTTCTAATTGATATCGTTCTGACTTGTCTCTTACTGTTTTGATTCTTGTGAGGTAGCTTTGAATATGTTTTCTAGGGATATATTGAATATTGTTTCTGCGACAGTAGTCTGTCAACGAAGTCAATTGTTCTAGAAATTGGTATTGAAAGGTAGGTAGACTTTTATTATAGTTACGAAGCAATTGCCGATACTTATTGGCCAATTCTGTAATTGAATTCGGATCTCCTTCTGTCAAGGAGACATAAGCTTCGATAGCAACGGAATCGTTAGTAGAATTCAGTCTTCTAAATAGTCGTTCATAACTTTTAGTCTGTTCTACAACTTCTACTTTATTAATGAAGCGAGACTGATTGACATCCCATTCATAATCCTTGTAATGCTGTGCCCAATACGCTATGAAATTTAGTAGAGCAGCTTTATCTTTTCTGTTTTTATCTAACGAAACTTTATTACCGGAGGAATTTTGAATCAGAACTTCTACCCCAGAAAGTTTTTCTAAGAGCTGATAATATTTCCAACCTTCCTTTTCATTTAATTCCGCGCGATGTTTATAAATCAAAGTTGCGAGATAGTATAAAGACCTTGGGTTACCAGTCTCTGTAAGATCGTGCAATGCATTTTGTTCAATCCAAGAATCTAAGGAATGTTGCGATAATATTTTTCCATAATAATCAACAGGAAATTCAAAGAAATTCATTTTAAAATTAAATTCTTTTTCAAAACCAAAAACAACCATATCTTCGATTGTTCCTAAAGAATCCATATAAAATTTAAAAGACTTGTCTAAGTCAGAATGAAAATCCAATTCTAGGTTTGTGATTTTCGCAAGGTAAGAAACCGCTTGTGGACGAGGTATTACTTTTAGCTTTTCTAATTCAATTATTTTCTTTGCAGATGTTTCAGATCTGTAAGTCGAAATGAAATCGCAAATTTTAAGGACTGTATTTCCGTCGTTGGCTTTTTGAACAATTTTGTTGCCAAGCAATCTTGAAATATAATCGTAAGTCTCAATCATTTCCAATTCAATCAATTGATCTATTGCCGAATCCAGTTCTTTGTAATTTTTAGAATTGAGATGCTCATCAACTTGAGTTATATTTTCTCTCAATAGATTAGCAAGGTCAACATTTTTGTTTTTCGTAATGGCTTGCACTTCGTATTCAATTTTTACATCTTTTAAATCTTGAATATAAAATGCTTCCATCAAATTGGAATATTGGATTTCTTTTTCGTGTTCGTAATAGAAATCTAAGAATTGCTGTTTATTGAATTTCTTATCGAGTTTGAAAATGTCTTCTGGTACGAAGAGATTGTCACGTAAAAGACTGCGACATTTGTTTGAAATATTATCCTTATCAAGAAGCGTTGCTAAGTCCCTTAATGACCTTTTCTGCCCTTGGTCTATACCTACTTCAATGTCCTTCAAAATCAAGTCGTAATTGATTTTGTTCATCGGCTGAGAGAAGGCCGAATAAACGCAGAATAGCGCAATTGAAAAACTAAGTATGACTTTCATCAATGTGCTTGTAGTAACATATTTACTATAAAAGGCAATAACTGAACCGTTTTGTAATAAAAAGGAATAGAATGGGCTGTCACAAAAAAAGATAATTGATATTTTTATCCTGTTCTCATTTTGAGGAATTCTTAGGAGAAAAGAATTACAAAAAAACGATAAGGGTTTACCTCTTGTAAATGAAGAAGTTAGGCGTTTTTTCTACCAGTTTATAGTGCGTTAAAACATACTTGGATACCTCGTATTTCGGCATATTTTCTATTTTGTCGATATAAGCTTTTTCCATAAAAATATAACCGTTAAAGTTTTCCAAGGCTTGATAAATCTGATTATTCTGCCCATTGGTTTCAGCATTGAAGACCCAGTCTAGAGGCAATGGACTGTTGGTATTGGTCAAATAATTAGACAATGGAAAAGAGGGAAGTGTCTTAAAATCATCGCCATATTTCACATTTAGATTCTTGAGATCAGCATATTTATCATAAGTATCTTGGTCGGAGTAAATGTATTTTAATTTTGGAAAAATTTCTTCCATTTTATACGTCATTTCATTCCTGTTTCCATCTCTATATACAAACTGATAAGCCAATCGAAAAATCAACAACAAGCCAATAATGGCATAAAGGTTCAAATATCTTTTTTGTCGGAGGTTGAAAGAAGGACTAAACTGATTTGCATATTCGATTATAGCATATATTACCGGTATAGCAAATAAGATCGGTAAATTGTATCCCCAGCTTATTGCACTCATCCATAGCACTGCTAGAAGGATCAAAGCCCTGTTTTCTGGAGCATCGGATTTTAAAAAGTCGAGAAAGCCACCTTGAAATTTATTGAATGTTTTTACTCTATTGATCAATAGATAAAGGAAAGCAATTAGAAACAATATTCGAACATGACTTATGGGGTTTGTAAATGTTTGATACTTTAAAACAGCGAATGCATAGGAGCTTGCCAAGGCTGAAATAAATAGAACAAACCACATTCGTTTAGAGATAAGGAATTTGTTTTTTAATAGAGTAGGAATCAAAAAGATCAGTAGGCCCAGTACTTTCCAATCAATGATAAAATAATCAAGGATGCCATGCTGAAAAGCCTCCATAAGAGAAGAGGAACCAGAAGTCATGGTCAAGAAATTCTCTAATATATCATGGCCATAAAGAAACCAAATAAAGAATGCTCCGACTAAAACAAAACTAACAATGAATTTTAAAAGGTCTATATAGTTTCTTTGCAGAAAAGTCAATACCAGCAATAAAGGAAGCAAAGGATAAAATGATTGTTTGGATAACATACTTCCCAAAGCGAAAACGGCGCAAAGGCCTATCGCCACATCTCTTTTAAAATAAAAATACAATGAAATGATCGCCAATAAAATCCCATCAACGGTATGCCAAGCTGCTGCAGGGTAAGCATGTACTGATAGTATGAATCCTAGGATGGCCAAAAGCCATTTTTTGGAATCGTTGTAAAGAATGGTTGCTCCTAAGTAAGAATAGAAAGCTATTTTTAAATAAAAAGATATTCGTTCACCGATAATCTCTAAGTGATCAGGAAGAAAGCCCATTTCTATAGACCTTAGCATGATGCTCAAAGGAGGCCTAACATAAATGAAATCTCTGTAGAAAACTTCACCATTCATCATGCGCCAGGCATAGGCACTTATAAATCCACCATCGGTTTCATTTATACCATATGGAGCGTAGCAAATAATATAGGCAAGGAGGATAACAAAGAAAAAGACCGGATAGATCCAGGAATCGTTTGAAGAGAAGCTTGAACTAGTATCTGGTTTGGCACTCATCGATGGAGTTTATTCCGGCTTTAGATTTATTTTGGTTTGATGCGTTGTTTTAAAAGCGAATCAAATTTATCACTGCTTTTTGAAAAGTCAAACTTACTCATTTCAGCAGAAGAAAAAGCATCTTTTGCAAGATAGATTTTGCCTCCATAAGAAGAGACAATATGATCGAGCGCAGCAACTAATTTTGGAGTTGAGCTATTTATTTTGAAATCAAGGGAAAGGGTATATCCTTTTTCAGGAAAAGAATTAGGCGCGAGTTGGTTTTTTGAACCAAACAATTTTAGGACAGATAGAAAACTACCTTGCTTGTAACTTTGGATACAAGACAATACTTCTTTCAAACCTTCCTTACTTTGGCCTGTAGGTAAAAGCAATTGATATTGCGTAAATCCATTATTTCCATAGATTCGATTCCAATTGTGAATAGAATCAAGCGGGTAAAAAAATGGATCAAAGTGAACGATTGCGTTTTTTGCTTGACCTTGTTTTTTGTAATATAAAAAATTGAATACTTTCACCGTGAAAGGGTTTAGCACAAAAGAAGGAAAATGAAAAGGGACGTTTAGCTTTAGGCTACTCGACAAACGCAAGGGATCCTTAATTTGCTTCGAATTCAGTTCTTCTTTCTTTGCATGCTCTCCTCTAAATAAAACCGACCGACCCAGTTTAGAACCAGATTGAAGAATATCTACCCAAGCCATGGTGTAGGTCCAATCTTGCGAAGCTTCAAAAAGATCCATGACTTCTTCCAAACTGTTTGCAGGTATTTTTTCTTGTCGGATAAATGCTGTTTCAATTTTTTTCAAACTAAATTTTGCACTTAATATTATTCCGGTCCATCCCATTCCTCCAATCGTATAGCCAAAGAGTTCTTTGTTTTGATTATGAGAACAAGTCAGAATTTTACCATCCTCTGTCATCAAGTCAAAGCTCAATACATATTGAGAAAAGCAACCTTCTTTGTGGTGGTTCTTACCATGGATATCAGCAGCAATGGCGCCGCCAACTGTAATGAACTTAGTTCCTGGAGTCACTGGCAAAAAGAATCCAGCGGGTACAATACGAGAGATGATGTTCTGGAATAGAACGCCAGATTCGCATTCTATAATTCCTGTTGTTTCATCGAAAGAAATGATTTTGTCTAAGGAAAGAGTAGAGATGATGTTCTTTGCTAATGCAGCATCCCCATAACAGCGTCCATTTCCTCTTGCCAATAAAGCCTCTTTTTCTTTTAGGTAACCTGGAAGTTCATCTAGTTTATCAGGGCTAAATATTTCTGCATTCAAACTCGGGTAGTTTCCCCAGTTTTGAATTTTTTGATTTGAAATATTTTTATCCTTTGTTGACAAACTAAAGTTTTATTTAAGCAAGATAGAGCAAATACGCAAAGGTAGCTCCCCAAGCCAAAAGAACCAACTGAATAAATCGATCTTTCCACAATACACTCGTTGGAGATTCGGTTTGTTGATATACAAAGGTAAGTTGTAGATAACGCAACATCCCAACAACAACAAATAGGGTTGTAAAATAAATATGATTGCTTCCAATTCTTTCCACCACTTCATCTGAAATGGTATACATCAAATAGGCGACTACTGTGATTGCAGAAAGAAAGGTAATGGCGGAATCAATAAAAGGCAAATTGTATTGGTTCAAAACAGAGCGGCTACTGAAATTCCCTTTTTGTAAAATATATTCTCCACGTCTTTTTCCCAAACCAAGTATCAATGCCAATAAGAACGTTAAAACGATCAGCCAATGAGATATCGGAGCCATTGCGGCAACACCTCCAGCAAAGATTCTTAGCAAAAAACCAAAACCGATTATGCATACATCCAATACCGCAATTCTTTTTAAGTAAGCAGAATAGGCAAGGTTTATTATAAAATATATTGCTAGGATATAAAATAGATGAATCGCAATAAACCATCCAAGTCCAAGCCCTATGACGACCAATGTAAAAGCAATGATCAAAGCAAAATTCTTTGAAATGAGTCCACTTGCCAATGGCCTGTTTTTTTTCTGTGGATGTTGTTGGTCAGATTCTATATCTACATAATCGTTGATCACATAGACGCTTGATGCCATAAAGCAAAAGGCAAAAAAAGCGATGACCACTCTGAATAGTAATTCTTGATCAGCTACTTTGGCGGCAAAGAAGATAGGCATAAAAACAAATAGATTTTTAATCCATTGTTCTACCCGAATAAGTTGGATGATATTTTTTAGGTTCGCCATTTATTCAATTGGATACCATCGGTTATTGAATAAATATTCGTCTCCAATTTTTTGGTAATATTGTTCTCCTTGTTCTCGAATTTCAAATTCATCCAAATAAAACTTTTCTTTTCTCAAGCTCGTGTTGGATACTGAGATGCGGATGTGGTTACTTGCTTTTCCAAGATTGTAAGGGATGTCTATCAAAGCCCAGTTTCCATCAATGGAACGAATCATTTTACTCATGCTCCAATCTTTGAAATGAATGGTCCAATCAGAAGTGGGATCATACTCTTCGAATAACAAATAATTTTTAGGCTGCAAATCTCCTCCCATATATTGCCAGACAGAAAAGACATATTTGCTGCCATCTTGCTGATTGGGGATTGGGCCTTCGAATAAAACATTCTTGTCTTCACCTATTCCTTCAAAACAACCTTTACCTCTGTAAGCCATTTCTGTTTTGGACTCATCAAAATGTTTGTGGATTAAGACCGGGATGCTATCCGTTGAGAAATAGCCATCATTTGATGCTGTCCATGTTTTATTGGCTATGGAATTGCGTGCATTTTTATGTTTGTTTTCCAAGCGCAATTTTATATGTTCATAAGGCAGGCGGTATAGTGCCAAATCCTCATCCTCATAAATAGGATCTAAGCCATACATCAGATGATCAAAATAATACCAAACGTCTTTGTTTTCTTTTTTGAATTTACAAATTAAAAAGTCTTTTTGATTAGGCAGTTTTTCTAATATCGATGGTGAACGGTAAGGCTCTCCTACGAATTCTAAATTCATTATTGTTTGGGAAAGAGAGGTTCGACTCATAAAAACTGAGGTGAGCGGAATGCCTGTCTTGATTCCAATGGCCAGAGATTTTTGCAAAGTTTTTCCATAACCATCCAACCAAACATTTTCGGAACCTATGTGATAATAGGGGACAGGTATAATTCCTTGGTAATCGGCTGGGTTGACAACTTTATCCCATGCTTCTTCTCCTAGATAAGTACTTCTTGGATTGAGGCCATATTTCTTTTTGAAATTAAAATCAATCGCTTCATAAACAAAAAACACAAGTAGAATAGAAAAAAGGATTTTGCTTAAGTTCTTATTCTCAATTTTTATAAATTTCTGATAAAGAATATAAAACACAGCGAAATTGATTAGAAAATAAAAAACCCATGCAAATCTACCCGTTCCTCTGAATTGCTTTAAAGGCCCCGTGTATTCTAAGAGCGGTTCAAAGACTGGAATTAAAAAGGGTAAACCCAAAGAGAAAAGTAAAATAAGAAATCCTCCACGGCTGGCGTTTTGTAAAAAGGGATTGCCTTCAACTTTTAAAAATCGGAATTTTTTAAAACCAATAATCTGACGAACCAATTCATAGATGAAGTAAAGTGTTGCAATCAATCCAACATAAGAAATATTTTCTCCAACCAAACCTCTAACCTTCACCACATTGTCATTGAGCCACTTGCTTGATCGAAACCATTCTGGTAAAAAGACTCCTTCCCAACGGGCTATATATGCGAGGAATCCATAAGGAGCGGCAGGCCGGTCTCCAGCATCTCCAATACTCAACCAAATTTTCAAAATGATAAAAGGAATAATAACTTGAATGATCAGGTGAGGGATATAGGATATAACCTTTTTAATACTAAAATCAGAAAGCATTGCCACCATCACATAAAAACCAATGAAGAATACTGCAAGACCGAAATAATAAAAATGCAATTGTGCAATGATGAAAATGGTCAATCCGATAAGCAAACTCCGCCAATAAGTCTTGTGCTCTTCAAAACCGACATACAAATAAACGAGCATAGGGACTATGAAGGAATAGGACAAAGCGTAATGGCCTCCAAAGCGTTCTGTTTGAGGCGCC
>CALIAG010000410.1 GCA_938041325.1 uncultured Saprospiraceae bacterium
AGAAACGGTCCCTACGTCGGTGCCGAGCACACCAATATTGACATAGTCTAATGATTGACCGTTGTTATCCGTTACAATACCGGATAGCTGTATGTTTTCCTGCGCACTAAGCGTTGAAGCCAGGAGCAGGAAAAACAGAAAAAATTGATCTCTTAAATTCATTTTGCATATCGTGTCCATAAAATAGATCATTTGATTTTTATTGTTAGAACTAAGTTACAAATTTGAAAGGACTAGCACTAACAGCAAAATCCTATTTGTCTATTTCACTTTTACACAATTCAGCAAGTTCAAAATTAACTGAGTCGCAAGAGCAGTGGTTAAATTTTGAATATCATGTTGCTTATTCACTTCCACAAAATCGATCCCGATGATGTTCTTATTTTTCAAGCCTAATCGCTCAAACAACTCCAAAGCTTCTTCGTAGAAAAATCCGCCGGGTATCGGGGTTGCCGTCCCTGGTGCTACCGAGGGATCCATGACATCAATATCAAAAGTGATGTAATATTTTTCATCTTCTGGGAGTTCAATTTGTGCTCCAGATTTCAACATTGATTTCAACTGACCTGCCCAGTATACTTCCAACTTTGGATCTTCATCTTTGTGGAATGCGTTGTTGATTCCTCTGATTCCAAATTGATAGTACTTATTCAGTTGTGGTAATTCCAAACATTTAGACACAAAATTACCGTGGTGGTGCAAACCGTTTTTATCCAATATTTTCTCATAAGAAGAAGAATAGATATCTGTATGTGCATCGAAATGCAAGACATTAAACTTCTCATTATTTTTAGCCAATGCCGAAATAATCGGATAGCTAATCGAATGATCTCCTCCTATTGAAAAGGGAATCTTATTGTTGAATGAAATCTGCTCAATTAAGTGTTCGATTTTTGAATATACTTCCTTGCGCGATTCATAATGATGGATAAAAATATCACCAGCATCCCTTACTTTTTGTTCTTTAATTAAATTTTCTAAATGATGGATTTCTCCATTATTACCAAGGAATTGGTAGTTGGGTTTTGACTTTCCGTTGAGTTTCAAATTATGGTTTGAAATATAGCGTCTCAAGTGTTCGGGGAAATACTTTGGATACGAAGAGGACGGATTACCGCTGCCAAAAGGTACACCTATGAAGACCACTTGCTGTTCCTTTACTCCTGCATTGTATTCCTTAAAACCGTATAAAGTATTATTGCTTAATTTCAGGTGATAAGTCTCTTGCAACTGCTTGTCCAACTCGACCAACATTCCTCCTTTAATCATGTACTTAAGAGACTTGCTCATGTCTGTTGACAATTCCTCTTCTTTGACTAATTGAGGTTCTTTAAAATAATCCAACACTTCAACGGTTGCTTGATCTACTACAAACTGACGGCCGCTAATAATGTGTGCAATTTTGAAAGACTCATCTTCTGCCTGTGTCGTTCTTAAAAAAGAAGACTTTACTAATGTTTGTTCCATCTTATGCTGCTTTTTCTTTTTTAGTAAATCGTTTCTTAATATTCATAAACGTAATCGTCCATGGAATCAATGCAAAGAAAACCAAAGGAAGAATCGTTGTCCAATCTGCACCGCTGAATGACTCTAAGGAAGAGACTGCTGTATATAAATCAACATGAACATTGTAAATAAATCCACTGATAAAATACCAGATCATTCCCATGAACAAAACATAAAGTACCGTATAAATAAGCAGTGGCTTGTTGCGTTCAATAATCATTTCCTTGCCTTCTGTACCAGTGACGAAGTATTTCGCTTTCATAAAACACTTGCCTATAATTGCCATTGACTGTTGTCTCAAATTTGGGATATCAAAATAATCACTGTATATCCAGTAGCCATCAAATCGGAAGAATGGATTAATGTTGTATAGACTGATTACGATATTCAACATCACAATTTTCTGAATATAATAACTAATAAGGCCATCGAAAGGAACATAAAACAAGTAGGTAATCAAGAAACAATTCACCATCAGTTGAAAATAGATTCCACCTGCGTTGATTACGATCCGTTCTTTGCCTGACAAACGCCATACCTCTGTGAGGTCTGTATAAAAAGCAGGGAATATAAAATAGATCCCAAACCCGATTGTTTTTGGAGTAACTCCATATTTGAGGGAAGCGACTGCGTGGCCTATTTCATGAAAGAACAAGAAGGCGAATACGCAAGCCATGTAAATGGCATTCTGTTTGAATCCAGTATGTGCTATTTCCTGAACAGGAAGTGCCATATTTTTGATTAAAACAAAATAAACCGCATTGAATAATATAATGAGCGGAAACACAATTTTGAAGAAAGTTTCATTGTATAACGCGGTCATTGGCTTTAATGCGAATGATATCACTTCTGGATTGATAATTTTGAAAAGAGATTTTACCCGACTTGGTTTTTTCTCTTTTTTATCAAAAAGTTTAACAATTTCTTCATCTACAATTCTGGAAACTTCTTCTTTGGTAAAAACTTCGCTGCCATGAACTTTGTTCAATGTTTGTGTGATTGAAGGAAGTTGGGCTCCTTTCTTAATTTGGTCTAAAATATGATACACATATTCTCCGACGTAGTAAATATTTTCATTGATGTCCAATAAATAACGATCAACATTTTCACCATCCTCTTTTACAGGATTGATGAGATAATTTTCTAAGGCAATCTTACTGATATTATCTCCAGTACTTGTCTCTGGTGGTGCCTTGGGTATAGTTAGAGTCGTAGTTAAATTCATGATACTTTATATTTTAAAAACTTTACTGTCTAAATTGGAGGGATGAAAATAGATCAATTCTTCCTTCTCATTTCTTTAAAAGATATTCAATTATTCTTTCCTGAATCTTTGTGATCTGGGAAAGGATAAATGAAAAGATTGGTACAGTGTTTTTAGTTTTCTTGTGGTTCTCTTTTATTTTGAAAACCGTTAAAATCGGTGGCATGGATACCGATCAGGGATAGCCATACCACCGGATTAATTTTATAACTCTATTTGAGCGAACTCAAATATTGGATTAATTATCCACCAGAGTTTCCATTACAACGATCGATCTCAGTATCGTTATCGTCATCTTTAGTCATTTCAGTTGCGATTGCAGCTGTCAATTCGTGTCTTGCTTCCAATTCTTGGATAGATAAACCTTTGTCAAATTTGTTCATAATAAAAAAAGTTAAGTGGTTAAAAAATTATAAATAATAGGTCGAGAAAATTAAATGATTCGACAGAATTATCCACCAGAGTTACCGTTGCAACGGTCGATGGTAGTGTCGTTATCGTCATCCTTTGCAGTTTCTGCACCGATAGCGATAGTTAATTCATGTCTGTCTTCTAATTCTTGGATAGTTAATCCTTTGTTGAATTTGTCCATTTTAAATTGAGTTTGATTGTTAAAGAATAAAAAACAAAATGGAAAAGGCTAAACTAATTCAGCCTTTTCCAGCTGATAGAATTATCCACCAGAGTTGTCACTACATCTGTCGATTGTAGTATCGTTGTTGTCATCTTTAGCAGTATCAGAAGGTACTGCAACTGTCAATTCATGTCTGTCTTCCAATTCCTGGATAGTTAAACCTTTATCGAATTTATTCATTGTAATAAGATTAAGTAGAGAAGTTATTTAATAATGAAGCACAATAGCTACATCTAAGTCATTGATCCCGTGGATCTTCAGCTTTTTTTATTCCCGTAGCTAAGGCTACGAAAAGAAAAAAGAGCTTCGCCCACAAAATCAAGCACTTAGCTTCGCTTTCTGTGAACATTTTTTAATAACTTCAGTTAATAAATAGTGGTTAAAATATGCGGCTTTGTAGGCCGTAAATGTTGAGCTTTATGCTCAGAATAAAACTGGTGATAATTATCCACCAGAGTTACCAGAACAACGGTCGATTTCTGTATCGTTGTCGTCATCTTTTGTCATTTCAGTTGCGATTGCAGCTGTTAATTCATGTCTGTCTTCCAATTCCTGGATAGTTAAACCTTTATCGAATTTACTCATTGTAATAAGATTAAATAGTTAATAAATAGTGGTTAAAATACG
>CALIAG010000411.1 GCA_938041325.1 uncultured Saprospiraceae bacterium
CTGAAGCAACCAACTCTAGGGATTTGTCTTGGGCTGCAACTAATGTGCTCACATTCCGAAGAGAATGACACAATATGCTTGGGCATATTTCCTCAAAAAGTATTGAAATTTCAACCCACTGAAAAGCCAATGAAAGTTCCACATATGGGTTGGAATACAATCAGTGATTTGACAGGAAAGCTTTTTGATAAAGACCTAGAGAATGAGTTCGTTTATTTTGTACACAGCTACTACGCCGAACAAAATGAATTTACCATTGCAAGGACGCATTACGGACAAACTTACAGCGCAGCGATCCAAAAAGATAATTTTTACGCAACTCAGTTTCATCCTGAAAAATCAGGAAAAGCAGGAGAAACTATATTAAGGAATTTTCTAGAAAAAATCTAAATGTACATCATACCAGCTATAGATATTATTGATGGAAAATGTGTTCGCTTGACACAAGGAGATTATGAACAGATGAAAGTGTATGATCAAAACCCCTTAGACGTTGCCAAGCGTTTTGAAGATGCTGGTATCAAGCGTTTGCATTTGGTTGACTTGGATGGAGCTAAAGCAAAACACATAGTAAATTATAAAGTACTTGAAAAGATTGCCAGTAATACAGCATTGCACATTGACTTTGGCGGAGGTTTAAAATCAGACGAAGATTTGCATGTTGCCTTTGAAAGCGGTGCCCAACAGATTACGGGTGGGACCATCGCGGTCAAAAATGCAGAACTTTTTACGCAATGGATCAATAAATATGGAGCAGAGAAAATTATTTTAGGCTCTGACTTTAAAGATAAATTTATTGCAGTCGATGGTTGGCAAGAGAAAAGCGATCTGGAACTTTTTCCGTTTTTGGAAAACTACATTTCAAAAGGAATTGTTTATTCAATTTGCACCGATGTGTCAAAAGACGGTTTGTTGGAAGGGAGTTCGGTGGCAATATACAAAGATATAATAAGTGAATTTTCTGACTTAAAATTAATCGCATCCGGTGGCGTGAAAAATATTTCTGAAGTAGAAAAACTGAGAGAGATTGGTTGTTATGGAGCGATAATCGGTAAAGCAATTTATGAAGGTAAAATTACCTTAAAGGAAATTGAGAAAGTCATGCTCGAATCATAATGGTTTTTGTAAAATATATTTTCTATGCAGGAAGAATTGTCGAAAAAATTTATTGCGGATTTTATAGAAAACGCTCATTATCGATTAGATGAAAGCAGCAGAATGATTGGAATTGCATTGGTTGATTTGAGTGAAGAAGAATTATGGAAAAAGCCAAACGAATCCAGCAATAGCGTGGCCAATTTAATTCTTCACCTTTGTGGTAATATTACCCAATACGTGATTTCATCTTTAGGAGAAACCGAAGATATAAGAAACCGAGATTTAGAATTTGAAACAGTTGAAGGGTATTCTAAAGTTGAATTATTGGATCGTTTGAATGGTGTAATAGAAAATGCAAAAGCATCTATTTCAGAAGCCTCTGTTGAATCGTATCTTAAAAAAAGAGACGTACAAGGTTTTAATTTTTCCGGGACTGGAGTGGTTCTACACGCAGTAGAACATTTGTCCTATCACACCGGACAAATCGCTTTGATTACCAAACTATTTAAAAATAAAGATTTGGGCTTTTACAAAGACCTAGATCTAAACATAAAAAACGAAGAAGCTTAAATGCTAGCAAAAAGAATCATTCCCTGTTTAGATATTAAAGATGGCCGAACGGTCAAAGGAGTTAACTTCGTGAACTTGCGCGATGCTGGCGATCCTGTTGAGCTAGGGAAGTTGTATAGTGAAGAAGGCGCAGATGAATTGGTTTTTTTAGATATAACAGCAACGCACGAAAAACGAAAAACACTTGCCGAACTCGCTCGTAAAATTTCAAGAAACCTGAATATCCCTTTTACGGTTGGTGGTGGAATCAAGTCCGTGGATGATGTTGGAGCGCTACTTGATGCAGGAGCAGATAAAATATCCATCAACTCCGCAGCAGTTAGAAGACCGGAATTGATCGGGGAATTGGCAAAAACTTTTGGAAGTCAATTTGTCGTAGTGGCTATTGATGCGAAGCAGGTAGGTCAGGATTGGTTGGTGCATTTAAACGGTGGCAGAATTCCCACTGAGATTGGACTATTCGAATGGGCGAAGCAATGTGCGGAATTAGGTGCTGGTGAAATTCTATTCACCTCTATGGATCACGACGGAACGAAAATGGGATTTGCCAACAAGGCTTTGAAAAAAATGTCAGAATCTTTGCCAATTCCTGTCATTGCATCAGGTGGCGCTGGCAAGATGGAACACTTTTATGATACCTTTGAGAACGGAAAAGCAGACGCCGCTTTAGCCGCAAGTATTTTTCATTTTAAAGAAATTAAAATTAAAGATTTAAAAGGATACCTCAACGAAAAAGGAATTCCTGTTAGAAACTAACTGACGGGTAAAAAATAAAGTTATCAATTTTGATTTTGGTAAATTTTCTAAGTGATTGACTTTTAAGGAATGAACGTGAAAGTTTACTGAAATCTTAAGAAAAATTGATGAATTTATTTCTTTAAAACAACTAAAAATTTTTTTATGATAAAAATGAAGAGATTAAACGACGCTGTACATTTTGTAGCAACCAATGAAGAAGGCAACTCTATTCATATGGATGGTTCAGCCAAAATCGGTGGCGAAGGAAAAGGAGTGCGTCCAATGGAAACAGTGCTAATGGCAATTGCAGGATGCAGCAGTATTGACATCGTCATGATTTTGAAAAAGATGCGACAGAACTTGGAAGATATAGAAGTGGAAGTGAACGGAGAGAAAGTAGAAACCATTCCGCAAGTATTTAAGACCATCCATATTAAATATATCCTTACCGGAAATTTAAAAGAAGAAAAAGTAGCAGAAGCGGTAAGGTTGTCTATGGAAAAATACTGCTCTGTTTCTAAAATGATAGAAAAAGCTGCAGAGATTACTTATGAATACGAAATCAAACCAGGAAATGAAGTTTGAGTCGAAAGCCATACGAATACAAACGGAGCGAAGCGCCCAACGGGAACATAGCACGCCGATTTTTCCAACCTCAAGTTTTGTCTTTAATGATGCAGAACACATGCGCTCTTTATTTGCCGCTGAAGAGGAAGGGAATATTTATAGTCGTTTTACCAATCCGAGTGTCAAGGAGTTGGAAGACAAGATTGCTGCCTTAGAAGGTACAGACCTTGCATTGGCTACAGCTTCTGGAATGTCTGCAATATGGGCGTCTATACTAGGCTTATTGCAATCTGGAGATCACATCGTTGCCTCTCGTGCAATTTTTGGTTCTTCTTTTCAAATGTTGAACAATTATTTACCCAAATATGGTATAGAATCAACTTGGTTAGAATCAACAGATGTTTCAGAATGGGGTGCAATGGTACAAGCAAACACCAAGATGCTTTTTATAGAAACTCCTTCCAATCCTGGGCTTGACATTATTGATTTGGAAAAAGCGGGTGAATTCGCTCGTGCTCATAATTTGATATTTAATGTGGACAATTGTTTTGCAACACCTTATCTACAACAACCTGCAAAATACGGGGCGGATTTGATCTTGCATTCTGCCACTAAATTTATAGATGGACAAGGCAGAGTATTGGGAGGCATTGTGGCTGGAAAAGAAAAATACATTTCTGAACTAAAGAAGTTTGCTAGAAATTCGGGACCAAGTTTGTCTCCTTTCAATGCTTGGATCTTGTCCAAGAGTTTGGAAACACTACATGTAAGAATGGACCGACATTGTGAAAATGCAGAAAAATTGGCTTCCTTCTTAGCAACAAATGAAAATGTTTTAAAAGTTAGATATCCCTTTCATAAAAGCCATCCGCAATACGACATTGCAAAAAAGCAAATGAAGGCTGGTGGAGGAATTGTTACTTTCGAAGTCAAAGGAGGATTCGAACAAGGAAAACGTTTTTTGGATTGTATCAATATGATTTCCCTATCCGCTAACTTGGGAGATACGCGAAGCACTGCAACGCATCCTTGCTCCACAACTCATGCAAAACTGACACCAGAAGCCCGATTGGCTGTTGGAATTACAGCGGGACTAATCAGAATTTCGGTTGGACTTGAGCACATTGATGATATTATTAACGATATTGATCAAGCTTTAATACAAAGTGCTAAAAAATTAAATAAAACGACAGTTTGACCATAATGAGTACAAAGAAGTTGGAATATACCATACCTGTCGAAATCCCTGATTTAAAGTTTTACAATCACGGAGGAGCTTTTGAGTTGGAGTCTGGGCATCAATTACCAGAGTTGACCATTGCTTACCATACCTACGGTCAGCTCAATGAGAAAAAGGATAACGTTCTTTGGATCTGCCATGCCTTGACAGCCAATTCACATGCTGCTGATTGGTGGGGAAATTTATTCGCACCAGATAAAATATTCAATACTGAAAAGTACTTTATTGTATGTGCTAATATCTTGGGCTCTTGTTATGGAACGACTTGCCCAAGAAGCATCAATCCCGAAACAGGGGAAGCCTATGGTTTAGATTTCCCAGCTTATACGATTCGGGATATGGCGAAGGCACATTTTCTTTTGTTTGATCATTTGAAATTAAACTCCATAGCCATTTGTATGGGCGGATCCTGTGGTGGACATCAAGTGATGGAAATGGCTTATGCGCAACCCGAGAAGATAAAAAAAATGATCATGTTGGTGACCAGTTCGAAAGAAGCACCCGCGGTTATTGCCGGACATGAAGCGCAACGATTGGCGATAGAAGCAGATTCGACTTGGAAAGAAAACAGAGATGATGCGGGACAGGCAGGATTGAGAGCAGCAAGAGGAATGGCATTATTGGGTTATCGGACGACTTCTTCTTATAATGAAAGACAAAAAGACTTAGATGGGCGAACGGATGAATTTAGAGCGGCATCTTATATTCAATATCAAGGCACGAAGTTAGTAAAGCGTTTTTATACACATGCTTATTATTACCTTCTCAAAGCATTGGATACTCATCATATGGGCCGCCAAAGAGGTGATTTAAAAGAAGTGTTGGCTTCTGTAAAAATACCTGGATTAATCATTGGAATAAATACAGATATTTTAATTCCTACAGTCGAACAACAATTTATTGCCACACATATGCCTAACGTTTCCTATGAGGAAATAACGTCTAAATATGGGCACGATGGTTTTTTAATTGAAGCAGAACAAATCAATTCGGCTATTCAAGGATGGCTCAGTACTTTGTAACCTAATTAAGTTGATGTTTTGAGTATTGTATTTTTGTTCTAATCAAGGAACGCCCGGACCCTAATAGCCATAGCTATTAAGGGGAGGACGAGACGCAGGGTAGGACAGAAAGACATAGTCAAAATGTTAATAAAATTAGGTTAAAAAGAACTAAATAATCAATAATAACAATAAAATGGATTTGGATTTTAAAAAAGGCGACGGCTTAATTCCTGCAATTGTACAAGATGCAAGGACTAATAAAGTATTGATGTTGGCTTATATGAATGAGGAAGCTTTGGCGAAAACCCAAGCGGAGGGAAAGGTTACTTTTTTTAGTAGGAGTAAAAACCGACTTTGGACCAAAGGCGAAACGTCAGGAAATTTTTTGAACCTTGTTTCCATTAAAGAAGATTGCGATAAGGACACCTTACTCCTAAAAGTGAATCCAGTCGGTCCGGCTTGCCACACAGGAGCGGACACCTGTTTCGATGAAAAGAATGAAGGACATTTTTTAGAATATTTAGAAAAGATAATCAAGGATCGAAAAGAAAACCCTAACCAGGAATCTTACACCACCTCTTTATTCAATAAAGGAATCAATAAAGTAGCGCAAAAAGTAGGAGAGGAAGCGGTGGAATTGGTTATTGAAGCAAAAGATGACAATAAAGAATTGTTTTTAGGAGAAGCTGCAGATTTGATGTATCATTATTTGGTCTTGTTGCGGGCAAAGGATTTTGACCTAGAAGATGTTTTGACCGTTTTACGCAGCCGACATAAGTAATTTTGAATACGCTCTGTTTGTAGAGAATGCATTTTAGATTCGACTGACTTCTTTATATTTTTTCGTAATTTGGTAAAAATGAACTACTATGCTTGCCAAGACATACTGTGAATCTCCCTTCGGAATTTTTGAAATAGAAGGCAGCGAACGAGGGATTACTAAAGTTAAGCTGATCGATCTTGAAAAATGTCCAGACGAACCTATACCTGATGTGCTGAAGGATTGCGTCCACCAACTCACTGAATATTTTAACAGAGAAAGAGACCACTTTGATCTAAAATTTGATTGGGATGGAAAACCTGATTTTCATCAAGCGGTTTGGAATGAACTATTGAAAATACCATATGGACGTACGACCAGTTATTCTTCAATTGCAGAGCTTTTAAACAATCCTAAAAGTGTGAGAGCCGTTGGACAAGCCAATAAAAACAATCCTATTGCCATTATTGTTCCTTGCCATAGAGTCATCGCGAAAAGCGGGGAATTGCAAGGTTACTTTTCTGGATTGGATATGAAAAGGAAATTGTTGGAGTTGGAAAACCCAATGAGTTTCGCAGAGCAAGGATCGTTGTTTTAGATTAATCCACCTTTTTACAATAGCCCAAAACGAACAAAGCCCACAAAAATTAATTTGTAGACTTTGTTTTAATATCGTTTTATTGAGTTATTTTAGAAGATTCAGCAAGTACTCGCCGTATCCACTTTTGATGTATTTATTTCCTAATTTTTCCAACTGTTCATCATCAATGAACCCCATGTTGTGTGCAATTTCTTCAATACACCCGATCTTCAATCCTTGCCTTTCTTCAATGACTTGAATAAACTGACCAGCTTGTAGCAAAGAAGTATGCGTTCCTGTATCTAACCAAGCAACACCTCTTTCCAATACCCCTACTTTGAGGTTACCATTTTCAAGATAATGTCTATTGACATCTGTGATTTCATATTCACCACGTGGACTTGGTTTGAGGTTTTTCGCTATTTCCACTACGTTGTTATCATAAAAATATAAACCGGGCACCGCGTAATTAGATTTAGGTGTTGTTGGCTTTTCTTCAATGGAAATTGCTTTGAAGTTGTCATCAAATTCTACAACTCCATAACGCTCCGGATCAGCAACTTGATAAGCAAATACAACGCCTCCTTCTGGATTTGCACTGGCCTGCATTAAACTATCCATTCCTGCTCCATAGAAAATATTATCTCCTAAAACCAAAGCAGCGGAATCATTGCCAATAAATTCTTCTCCAAGTACGAAAGCCTGCGCCAATCCATTTGGATCAGGTTGTGCGATGTACGAAAAGTTGCAACCAATCTCACTACCATCCTTGAGCAGCTTCTGAAAATGAGGAAGATCATGTGGCGTAGAAATAATAAGAATATCTTTGATACCTGCCGACATTAAAGTGGACAAAGGATAATAGATCATTGGTTTATCATAAACAGGCATTAATTGCTTGCTTACTGCTAAAGTCAATGGATACAATCTGGTGCCGAGTCCTCCGGCTAGGATAATTCCTTTCATTATAATTTGTTTTTAATAGGTAATGCTCCAAAACGCATTAATCGCTCTGAATACTTACTTTATGTTCAGGTTTACGGAAAAATAAAGCTAATGTTAGGAGATAATAATATTTTCTCAAGAAGTTGTTCAAGATTACTCACAAGCAATCCACCTTTATTTAGGCAAACTGTCATCTTGAAATATTTTTTTGATTCGAACGACCAACTCTGTTGGTTTGAAGGGTTTACTGATAAAGTCGGTGGCCCCTTTCTTAAAAGCGTCCAAAATTATTTCATCATCTTCGAGGTTAGAAATGATGATTACAGGAAGTGTACTTTTCATTTCCTGTCTAATATATTGCACCAATTCAATGCCGGTAATATGTGGCATCATGATATCAGCTACAACTAAATCTATTGAATGATTTTTTATTTGCTCTAATGCGATTTTCCCATCAGCAGCTAGAATAACGTTAAAACCTTGTTTCTTGAGTCTAAACTCAAGAGATGTCAACATTACTTCTTCATCTTCGCAGACTAGTATCGTCATGATTAAATTTAACTTGGGGAGTTATGTAAATTCTTGTAAGCCAAAGATATAAAGAATATCTGAAAGCTAAAGTTAGATGATATTGGATAAGCTATATGAAGAGGCTGTTTCATTCTCTTATTGCGTTTGCTCTTGTTTTAACTCTGCAACTACAGGGTCTATTAGACCTTCTAAAATGCCAATCAATTCAGCAATATCTCCAATCCCCTGTTCTTCTTTACAGATATGTTCAATTTTTGAATTGGCGTTGGTCATGGCATCATTTCCAACAAAAGCCAAAGTAGATTTCATTTTATGACTGGTCGAGCCTAATTCTGTCCATTTGTTTTCATCAAACAAAACACGCATTTTGCTCAGCTCAAGAGGAAGTTCTTCAAGAAGCATTTCAAGCATTACTTGCTTCATAGAAGGATCTCCATCAGACATCATGTTCATGTAATCAAGGTTGATATAAGTATACCCCGGTCCGTTCATTTTATCCGTTGCGTTTGTGGTTAACATAAAGAGCTATTTTGTGGAAAAGTTGTTTTGGTTCAAAAGGCTTTAATACAAAATCATTAAAACCATATTGCTTAAACTTTTCGTCTTTTGAAATATGTGCATGTGCTGTCATAGCCAATACGGGTAATGCATTCAAATCTCTATTCATGATTTGACGAATATGATTGGTCGCTTCGTATCCATCCATAATGGGCATTTGGATATCCATCAGCACAATATCGAAATCATTTTCTTCTAATATTTTAACGGCTTCTTGCCCGTCATTAGCAATGGTCAAGGTAATGTCTGGCCATTTCTTTTCCAATGTTTTTTTGGCTACTAGTTGATTCATTTTATGGTCTTCTACTAGTAATAAATTGATTTTGGAAACCGAGTTTATAACATCGTCTTCTGCCTTGATCACAGAATGATCTGCTTCAGTAAGCTTCCCATGTTCAAAATCTAATTCAAACCAAAAATTGGATCCATTGCCAAACTCACTTATCACGCCAATCTTACCATATTGTTGGTCAACGAGGCTTTTAGCTATTGATAATCCAAGACCCGTTCCTTCATAGATTCGATCTTTTGAACGAATTCTGGTAAAGGTCTCAAATACTGCTTCTTTTTTATCGTCTGGAATCCCAATTCCAGAATCTTGAACGGAAATATTAATTCCAATTTTTCCATTCAACTCTTTGGTTTTTATAACGTTTACTTTTACAAAACCATTATCCGTAAACTTGATTGCATTTCCGACTAGGTTGTATAAGATCTGATTCAATCTCAGCTTATCTCCTTTTATAACCGGAGGAATGTCTTGGTCAACATTAAGTTCAAAAGCAAGGTCTTTTTCCTTGATCTTGTACTCCATTACTTTAACCATATTCTCCAACAATTCGTTCAGATTAAAGTTAGAATATTCAAATTCAACTTTTCCGTTTTGTAAGGTTGAAACCTCTAAAATATCATTGATAATCCCCAATAGAATTTCTGAAGATTGTTTTATAGAATGAATGAACTTGAATTGTTCATCATCTAATTCCGTTTGAATCATAAGATTACTCATCCCTAGGACAGCATTCATTGGCGTCCGCATTTCATGGGAAATACTTGCAATGAATTGCTCCTTCATTTTGGCAGAACGCTGTGCAATATCTCTTGACTTTCGCAACTCTTCTGCTTGCTTTCGCTCTGTAATATCTCTGACGACAGTATTGAAACCATAGAAATCTTTACTTTCCTGTACTGTTGCAGTCAGCGTACAAAAACGAACCTTTCCATCTTTTCTGAGAATTTCAGCTTCAAAGTTTTTAACCGCTTTTTCAGCTTTCAACAATTTTATAAAATTCTCAGCTACTTCTGGACTTTTATATAAGTCGTCTGCGTTGATCTGAGCGAGTTCTTCTCTAGAATAACCAGTTAACTCAACCGTTGCATCATTGAAATCAATAAGCTGTCTGTCGAAGGAACTTACGACGATTGCATCTTTTGATTTTGCAAAAATATCTTGATAACGTTCCTGACTTTTTACAGCTAATGTTTCTGCTTTTTTTCTATCCGTAATATCTTGTACAATCCCGTTCAGTACGATGTGTTGATCCTCGTTAAAGGATTTGGTCCATGTAGTAGAGACAGAACGAATTTCGCCGTCAATACTTTTGATGTCAACATCTTTTTGAATGCTTTCTTTTCCATTTAAGTTTTGTTGAATTAAATCAACAAGAAAGTGGAAAGGATTGCTTGGGTCTTGAATGTCTTGATAGCTGAAAACCGTCTTTCTTGGCGTGAGACCGAGGATTCTATAAATTTGATCAGATGCTTTGAAGTTATTGGTTACTGTATTGAAACTGCAGTTACCAATTTTAGCAATTCTCTGAGTATCTTCCAGCCTTTTTAAAACACTATTCCTTTCAATAGAATAGCGCAAAGATTTTGCGAGAAGATCGGAATCAAATGCTCCTTTTATTAAGAAATCCTGTGCACCAGCTTTTACAGCATTGATACCAAGACTCTTATCGGATAATCCTGTAAGAACGATAACGTTGTTATCAGGGGATTTTTCCAACAACCTTTCTAAGGTTTCAAATCCTCTACTATCCGGTAAAGTAAGGTCAAGTAGAATGGCAGCATATTCGCCATCCTCTTCAAGCGCCTTAATTCCATCACTTAACGTGGTTACATTCTTGATTTTGCAATTGAGCAGATCGGATTCGCCCAAAAGAAGTTCTACCAATCTAGCATCACCTGGATTATCTTCAATTAAAAGAATTTTATTGAAGGACTCATAAGAGTTCTTGTTGCCTTCCATATTTGGTGTCTCTAAGGTAAAATCTTCTGAAAACCCTGAGTTATTGTATATATTTTGATCCATCCTCGAGTTTTTAAGAAATTTATACTGAGTAGCAGTACAATTTTCCGTTAATTAACTACGAGGCATAAATGCAAATGTTGCACCAAGTTTATCTATAAAGAACATACAGATATGTTCCTTAGGGTTTTTGTAAATGTTTTTAAAATCATCTAGCTTATCTGTTTCGATGATTTGTCTAGCTACAAACTCTTCGAGGGTAGAGGCGTTTATCAGCCATTCTCCTACACGAACATCCTCTTTTAACAAAGGAATACCAATTTCAGCTTGACCGTTATGGAATACAAAAATGGGGTAAGAAGAAACATTTTCGTCCATTATTGAGTCGGCAGCTTTCCCTAGAAGGTTCTTATAGGGTTTTAACTCTTTTTCTAATAATTCGAAATGCTGTGTAGCGTCCATAATTTAATATAGTCGTTTTTGTTGACCATGTATCAGCAAAGTTAGGAAATTACTTTGGTTTTAATTCTAGACTTTTAGACGTTAGATTTTTAGATGTTAGACTCCCTAAAGTTCGTTCCAAACTAAAGCCATTTGCTTTTCACTCACCCAATATCTAAAAGTCTAATCATCTAAAGTCTAACCTGGTCCATTCGTCTAAAGTCTAATTGTCTATCGTCTAACCCTCTACTCCGGCAAGTAATTCATAGCATTGCTCACATTTTCTTGTTTTTTGAAGCTGGCCTCATCAGGCATAACCCATTCTTCCTTTGGTTTGAGATATAACATGGCCACCGTTTCTATGTGATGCGTATGTGGAAACATATCTACAGGTTGAATTTTTGTCACTGAGTATTTAGCAGTCAACAACCTCAAATCTCTGGCTTGTGTTGCGGGGTTACAACTTACATATACAATTTTAGGAGATTCTAATTCCAATAAGAGTCTAACCACTTTTTTATGCATTCCTGCCCGTGGTGGATCTGTAATGACAACATCAGGTTTTCCATGTTTTTCAGAAAATTCGGTCGAAAGAATATTTCTAACAGCACCAGCATAAAATACCGCGTTGTTCATTTCATTTCTTTCTGCATTGGCTTTTGCGTCAACAATCGCCGCTTCTATTTCTTCGATACCAACGACCTGTTTGACTCTGTTGGCAATATATAGCGCAATACTTCCAAGGCCGGTATATAAATCGTATACATTTTCAGTTCCGTCAAATTCTGCAAACTCACAAACTTTATCGAACAAGATCACTGCTTGATCTGTATTGGTCTGAAAGAAAGATTTTGCTCCGATTCTGAACTTTACGTCTCCTAGCATCTCTTCAATGTAGCCTTGACCGGAATAACAAAGAATATCTAAATCGAGAATGAAGTCATTCACTTTTGTATTCACACAATAATGCAAACTGCTAATTCCCTCCACTCGATTATTGACTTCATCTAGAAACTTTGCAATCATTTCTTTGTCGTTATTTCCAAAGGAAACAATGATCATCACTTGATCCAAAGAAGTTGTTCTTATTAAAACATGCCGAACATCTCCTGTCTTTTCTTTTAGGTCAAAGAATTTTAAATTCTGTTCTTTAGCGATGCCGCGAAGCGTATTTCTGATTTCATTTGAAGGGTCTTTCTGCAGATAACAATGTTCTATATCTACGATCTTGTCAAATGCTCTTGGTCGGTGGAAACCCAATACATCTTCTTGATTACTTGCGCCTGTTCCGATATCCTCTTCCGTCAACCATCTGCGATTGGAGAAGGTAAACTCCAATTTGTTTCTGTAGTATTTTGTGTTTTTGCTTGGGACAATTGGTAAGTATTCTGCGTCGCCAATTTTGCCAATTCTTTTGATTGCATTGAATACTACAGACTCTTTGTGTTGTAGTTGCGTTTCATAAGCCAAATGTTGCCATTTGCAACCTCCGCACACACCGAAATGTTGACAAAACGCTTCAATTCTATCTTCTGAAAGTTTATGAAAATGTACCGGAAAACCTTCGCTCCAACCCTCTTTCTGCCGGGATAATTTTACGTCTACTACGTCTCCTGGTACGGTGTTTTCAACAAATACAACCTTACCTTCAGCATCTCTGCCAACAGATCTTCCTTTGTCCGCTACTCCTGTAATCGTTACATTCTCAAGCGTCTTTCTTGGTTTTCTCTTTCTTCCCATATTTGTTATCGTGTTAAAACGATGTAATCTCTAATTAATGTTTTTAAAAATCCAATCTTATCTGTTGGATGTTCGGCGATGTCCAGTTGATTCCTAAGGTTCAATACCAATTCATTGACAACTTTTTGATGCGCCTCATTTCGATGTGTCCTATATCTGGCTATAATTGTTTTAATCAACAACATGTCTTTTTCGCTCAATCTTTTTACTTCAGGATAAGTTGGCTCATAATCTTCCAGTGAATTGATTTTAAGGATATCTTCTAATCGAAACCTGAGGTTAAACTTCACTCTTATCACAGCGGTGTTGGCTGTCATATCTCCAAGACGTTGATTTTTGTTAGAGGAACTTATTAAGAAAGAAGCGACAACTCCTAAAGAAAAAACGGTATCGATAATATGAAAAATAGCCCTCAATAAGTAATCACTAAATCCAGGTTCTTTTCCGTCAAGGCGAACAACCTTGGTGCCCATAGCTTTTTTACCAAAAGATTGACCATCCGCAACAACTTCAGAGATCAATTGATAAAGAATGAAAGTGCCAATAGGTAAAAGCATTCCAACTAAATTCATTGTCAAGCCAGATGCTTCATCAAACAAACCAATTGAAAAGATCGTAGCTACAACAGAGTAAATAATCAGAACAACCATTGAATCAATGAAAAAACCAAAGAATCGGTCTCTGAGTGATGCCAATTCATATTCAATGGTTACATTTTGTGTTGTAGTGATGTCTATTGTCTTCATAATGTATTTGCTGCTAAACGAAAATGCAACAAGGAGTTCGATTTGTTTTATAAAGTTGTTTAAAAATCAAGCACTCAGCTTCGCTTTCTGTGATCATTCTTCAACAACTTCATTAACAAACGTTAACAACTCCACAAATAAAAATTTAGCTCAGAAGGAAAATTAATAAAATGTTTTTTTGTAATATGATCAAATATTTTGACGAAATTACAAACTAAATTTCCGAATTTGATCGTAATGTTTAATAAGAATTTATTTTTATCCATCTTCATCCCTTTTACAAAGAAAAAAAGACTGCCTAACAAACGCAACAATGTAAATGCGAGAAACAAGTTTTATTAAGCAAAATAAGAAGAAGTGGAAGGAGTTTGAACAGATCCTTGAACAAAAAGAGAAGGATCCTGATAAACTCAATGACCTGTTTATACAAGTAACAGATGACTTGTCCTATTCACGTACTTTTTATCCTAACCGTTCTGTTCGGGTATATCTTAATAATCTTGCGCAGCAAATTTTTTATAGTATTTATAAAAGCAAACGTTCTAGGGTTGGACGCTTAAGTTCGTTTTGGACGGAAGAGTTGCCTCGGTTGGTCCATGAGTCTAGATCTGAATTTCGATTGTCCTTCTTAATATTTTTCAGTGCGTTTGCCATAGGATGGTTTTCATCCTACATGGATCCTGAATTTCCAAGAGCTATTTTGGGAGATTCTTATGTAGATATGACCATTGAAAACATTGAATCAGGAGATCCAATGGCAGTTTATAAGCAAAGAGGGGAGTTTGGAATGTCTCTTGGAATTACTGGGAATAATCTATTCGTGGCATTTTTGACTTTTGTTTTAGGTGTTTTCTTTGCCGTCGGATCGATAGGCATTATGATTAGCAATGGAGTGATGGTTGGTGCTTTTCAGTTTTTCTTTTTTGAAAAAGGACTTTTTGTAGAGTCATTCCTCACAATATGGATACATGGGACCTTAGAAATCTCAGCGATAATTATTGCTGGTGCGGCAGGTTTGACCATGGGAAGAGGCTTAGTATTCCCCGGTACCTTAACTCGTTTGCAATCTTTTCAAATATCAGCTAGGCGAGGGATGAAAATAATGGTTGGAATTACGCCCATTATTATAATGGCAGGATTCATCGAAGGATATTTGACCCGATATACAGGGACTCCTGATATCGTACGGTTTCTGTTTATTATGATCTGTCTGGTATTCGTCTTGGGGTATTTTGTTGTACTACCGATGATAAAGGCGCGAAAAGGATTTAAGAGTTCAATTCGAGATACCAAAATCCCACCGGATGTCAATCAGGTTATAGACTTTACCCGAGTGAAAACCACCGGCGAAGTTTTTACAGATGTATTTATAGCTTTCCGAAAATATTTATCTCCGATAAGCTTAGTTGCTTTGTTGGCCGGTGTTTTATTTTGCATTGCTGTTTTCCCTTTTGTCGAAGAGGAAGCTTCTGATCTATATTATTTCCCCGCAGAAATATTCGGATCATTAAAAGTTTTGAAGACCTTTTTCCTACATGATAAAATTAGTTTTCTTCCTTTTGTCAATGTAGTGGTTTATACCTTTGTTGCATTTGTTAGTTTTACCTTAATAAAAAAAGAAGCGGAAGACGAATTGGGAATTGCATCACAAGGAAACAGTTGGTCATTTTATTTAGTCAATCTGATCAAGATGCTTTTTGGAATGGGCGTTTGGTATTTAATTTTGTTGACCAATGACTGGTATACTAATATCCTATTCCTAACCGTAAGTCCAATAATATTTTTGTGGATGTATGTGATGTATGCCGAGAACATTGATCCACTGAATGGTATTTCCCGAACCTTTGCTTTACTGCAAAGTAATTATGGAAGAGCATTAGGCGTGTTTTTTATTTTGGCCTGTGTTGGCGTTTTATTTTTCTCCATAATGGATACAACAGTCCTGTGGTTTTATTTTGAAATGATCGGTTGGAATATGTCCATGGAACAAGACCGCATGGATAATTTTCTTGTTATTTTATTTGCATTTACATCCGTTTTTGTTTTGAGCATGATATTGCCATTGGTGTTTAAAAGCACAGGATTATTGTACTATACTTTATTGGAAATAAAGGAAGCACCTAGTCTGCGGGAGAAAATTAAAACCATTGGCTTGAACCGTAAAATTCAAGGATTAGATAGAGAAATTTAATGAAGCTATTTGTCAAACATATTCTGCTTTTATTTTTGCTGATCAACGGCCTGTTTGTTTATGGACAGGAAGAAGAGAATACGGATAATTATTACGGAGAGATGATTGAAATGCGAAAGTTCGACAAAGTTAATTGGGAAAAGACCATCGGAGACATTAACTATGGAAAAGAAAAATCCAAAGAAGAAAAGGCGGAAGATTACGATGAGGAATTTGATATCAATGAAGGCAACGATCAAAGTAGACGTTCCTACTCTGGTGCATTTGGCGGTTCAGGATTTTGGTCTGCTTTTATGAAATTCCTGATGATCGGCATCTTGGTTTTTGTCATTGCTGTTCTCTTAGTTAATATAATAGGTAAAGGAAATATTTTGAAACCGAGTGGCAAACGAATCAGTGCGGATGTTTCTAACTTTTCATTAGAACAGGTTGAAGAGAAATTGTATGAATCAGACCTTGATGGTTTTATTAGAGAAGCTGTAGAAAAAGGAAATTATGCCTTGGCCATTCGATTGTATTACTTGGCAGTTATTAAAGAGTTGTCATTGAGCAAAGTGATAAAATGGAAACGG
>CALIAG010000412.1 GCA_938041325.1 uncultured Saprospiraceae bacterium
AGATAGAGAAAGTGCTTATGAAATCTTGAATGCTAAGATGAAAGAGGCAGGTGAAGAAGAGCACCAAGAGAAAATTAAAAAGCAAAAGAAAACAGCTTCAAGTGCTAAAAGCACCAAAGAAGAGAAATCCGTCGTTGAAAAAGTGATGAGCAATACTACTACACGTCAAATAGGACGTACTGTGGCTCGAGAACTGACCAGAGGCTTGTTAGGTGTGCTGGGAATCAGTACGAGTAAGAGAAGAAGTAAAAAAGGCTGGTTCTAATAAGCGAATGCATAAAACAACAAAAGGCGGTAAGTTAATTCTTACCGCCTTTTTTCATCCTATTCTTTATAATATATTTTTGCAGGTTGCAATGGAATATATTCAGATTGATAACTGGTCCAAGGTTTCTTCTTAAAGTGATTCCCACCGATATAAGTCATTATCTTTTCAAAAGATTCTGTGTTTTTATAGCCTTGAAGCGATTGGATCAATTTCTTGTCTTCATCCAAGAACGCAAATGCAGGAGTCGTTAAATCTCCATTCGTAATGGCTAAAACCAATTCATGATAAGTAACATCACCTTCTTTAGTGGATTTGTAAACTTGGTCATTGAATTTGATAGACTCTTGACTCTTGATATCCATTTTTATTGGATAAAAATTACTATTTAAATATTGGACGATTTCTTCATCTTGAAAAGTGGTTTCATCCATATGTTTGGACCATTCACAATCTGAAGAATACATGTGTATGAAAAATTTCTTTTTCTCTAAAGTAGATTTTTCAATGGCCTCGTCCCATTGAAGCCATTTGACTTGGCTTATGACAGGAGTATTTGTTTTTGTTTGGTTTTCCGGAGTTTTGAATGAGAAGGCGAAAAGCACTGCTGCCGCCAGGATTAGTATTGACCTCATTTTATTCATCTTTCATTTAGATTAGCTCCAGTTCGATTAGTAATAGTTTGTATTTCGTTTCTACATCAATAGAACCGTAAAAATACCATCTTAATACATGTCAAAAAACGATTTAATATTTGTTTAACTTTTGCAAGTGAGCATAAGGTTATTTAACATATTACAGTTAATTTTATATCTAGTTCAAACACTTTGCCATCTTAACCCTGATTTTTGAAAACGATCCCTTTTAAGCCTTGTTTTCAATCAAGTGCAGTTGATCATCCGCTATTTTATAGACACCTTTTACTTTTCCTTGTATTGCTGGGGCCTTAACTCCATCACCTAAAACAGCAGATCCCGTAAATATCCTTGCTTCATCCCAAAGATTCCTCATCAAAAACTGATTCAAAGTAGCTTGACCTCCCTCGACAAGAAGCGAAGTCTTCGAAGCTTTGTATAATTCCTCCAAAATATTATCAATCAAATTATCGTCAAATGCTAAACTAAAATACCTCACGTTTTTTCGATCAGGAAGATCTTTCTTTGAGGTAAAGACCCAAGTTTCGTCATTTCCATCAAAAAGGTGCAAATCAGAGGGTAAACTCAAATTGCGATCAATCACAACCCTTAGGGGAGATCTACCGAAATAATTTCGAGTTGTTAATCTTGGATTATCAATTCTAGCGGTATTGGTGCCAACTAAAATAGCATCGACATGACTTCTCCATTTGTGAACCAATCGCTTGCTGTACAAATTTGAGATCCACGTCTGTTCATTCTTTAAGCTTATAAAACCATCCATTGATTTCGCAAATTTGACAATAATGTAGGGTCGTTTCTTTTTTAGGAACACTGCTCGAAAGCGTTGAATCCAATCTCCAGACTTTTCCAGTATTCCCGTTTGGACCTCTTTCCCTGCTTTTTTTAACTCCTCAATTCCGGAGCCAGAAACGTTTGGAGTAGGATCAATTGATGAAACAATTACGGTCTTGATTTGTGATTTTTTTATCAATTCAGTGCAAGGAGGAGTCTTTCCAAAGAAATTACATGGCTCTAAAGAGACATATATTGTTGAACGTGCACTTAATATTTTGTCACTAGAAGCTAAAGAATTGAAAGCATTTACCTCTGCATGTGCTTTTCCATAAGCTTTGTGAAACCCTTCACCCACGATCCTGTTTTTATCAAAAATTACAGATCCTACAGTAGGATTTGGGCTTGTTTTGCCCTGTCCTATAACTGCTAAATCGAAACATCTTTTGATCAAAATTTGATCAATTTTACTCATAACATTATAATTGAGGTGAAATAGAATTCAATGTTACTATATTTTTTTTCAAAGATTAGTTAAATTCAAAATTTCTGTTATTTTTACAATCTGGTAACATTTAAATTACACTTCAATTTTGTGTTCCAGATTTTTATAAAAGGCATATTTTTTAACTTTTTTAAATCGAGAGAGCGTGTTATATAAAGTTAAACTTAAAAATGCTGATGACAATGTTCTGCTGGACGATGCCGTCTATGAATATTTAACCAGCGATCCCTACCTAGTAAAGGTAGATTTTATCAACAACTTGAGAAAACATTCTAGTGGTTGTGCAGTTTTTCAAAAAACATGGCCTAAAGCAGGCGGTGGATACAAAACTGAAACAATCTATTTGCACAAACTTGTTGCAGAGAAGTTTCTTAAGAAACAAAGATCCAAGATTAAAAACTTGGTTGGCGCCAAAAATGGCGACAAATTAGATTGCCGCCTTGATAATCTTGTTTGGAGGTCCAGATCAGTTGCATCTAGACAAAGAAAAACAAGTAGCAAGTGCGGTTATACAGGCGTTTACAAGGAAAACAATCGTTTCAGAGCTGTTATTTCTATCAATAGAAAATCAGTTCATATTGGGATGTTTGATACTCCTGAAGAAGCTGCTTTAGCTTACAACAAAAAGTCTCTGGAACTTTATGGCGATGATGGAAAGATCAATGTCATCAAAAAAGTTTCCGACAAGAAAAGTCGCGCAAAGAGATAATTAGTTAAGCTTTTAACCAATGATCTTTCGGGGGTTTGATGGATCATTGGTTATTTTTTTTATATATCGGAATAAGAAATTATAGAACGAAGTATGAACTGTTACATGCCTCTTCAGGGACACTATTGTCCACTGCTGAGGCTTAAGTGGTTCTGTTCTATTTGAAATTTTATTTGGAAATAGTCAAAATCTAGTCATTTTCTAATCCAATAATAGGACAACATTAATTGAATCCTATCTTTGTGCCATTTGTTATTCTAAACTTCGGATACACTTAACGATGAGTTTAAAAAACGATTTATTTCTAAGAACTGCTAATGGCGAGTTGACCGAAAGACCGCCAGTTTGGCTTATGCGCCAAGCAGGCCGCATTCTCCCGCAATACCGTAAAATCAGATCCAGCTTAAATGGATTCAAAGACCTCTTAATGCATCCTGAACTAGCAGCAGAAGTCACCATTCAGCCAGTAGATGAATTAGGTGTTGATGCAGCTATCATTTTCTCAGATATTTTGGTGATCCCCGAAGCAATGGGACTTCATTATAATATGGTTGAGAAAAGAGGGCCTTTATTCCCTAAAACCATTACAAGCAAAGCCGATATTGAGAAACTTGATTTTGGCAATTCCGCAGCTGATAAATTGGAATACGTTTTTGAAGCGCTAGATTTTACAGTTAAAAATCTAGACAAAAGAGTTCCTCTAATTGGCTTTTCAGGAGCACCTTGGACTTTGTTTGCTTACATGATTGAAGGAAGTGGAAGCAAAACATTTTCGAAAGCCAAAAAGTTTTTGTATCAAGAGCCTGAAGCAAGCCATTTGCTATTGGAGAAAATAACAGAGACCATCATTGCTTACTTGAAGTTGAAGATCAGACATGGAGTTGACTTGGTTCAAATCTTTGACTCTTGGGCCGGAATACTCAGTCCTGACCAATACAAAGAATTTGGATTGCCATATATAGCTCAAATTTGCTCTGCTATTAGAAGAGTCCCGATTACTGTTTTTGCAAAGGGAGCTTGGTTTGCGCTAGACCAAATAGGGGAGCTAGATTGTCAAGTAGTTGGATTAGATTGGAATACCTATCCTTCTGTTGCAAGGGAGGTTCTTGGCGATAAAAGAGTAGTTCAAGGGAATGCGGATCCTTGTTTATTATACTCTAATCCTGAAAACATTCGAGAACAAACAATTAAGATGATAAAAGAGTTTGGGCATCACCATATTGTGAATCTAGGCCACGGTGTATATCCCGACACACCTTTGGACAATGTTAAAGCGTTTGTGCAAACGGTAAAAGAATTTTCTTACAAAGTATAGATTTAGTATTTTTAAGCTTTTGTGGAGTCGAATTTACTGATGAAAGAAAAATATGCACCAAGTAGTTGATATTTAAAGCTTTAACCAAAATCATCAAATAAAAATGATTTTTTTCTTCTACACAATTCCTTTCTTATATTGAAAGTTCTTATCATTGATGGAGATTTTTAGGGAAATTTTAAAGGAAAATGATTTTGATTATTAACTTTGAATGTCCTAATCATACAACAAAGGAAAACATACAAAACGCATGGGTTGGTTCAAAAGACTCAAGGATGGTATCATTACCTCTACGAAGGATAAGAAGGAAGCACCTGATGGCTTATGGTATAAGTGTGAACGGTGTAAAGAGGCAAGTACTCAAAAAGAAGTTAAGGAAAACTTCCATAAATGCCCAAAGTGCAATTACCACATTCGCATAGGCTCCCACGATTACTTTGAATTATTATATGATAATGGAAAGTTCTTTGAACTTTTCACAGATCTTCTTGCAGAAGACTTTCTGGAATTTACAGATCTTAAACCATACGATCAAAGGTTGGAGAAAGCAAGAGAAAAGACAAATCTTGATGATGCCATTACTGTGGGAATTGGGAAAGTAGCAAAAAAACCACTGGTAATTGCAGCAATGGACTTTACCTTTATCGGTGGATCAATGGGATCCGTAGTAGGGGAGAAGATCGCTTTAGCGATAGACTATTGTATAGACAACAAAACTCCATTCATGATTATCTCTAAATCAGGTGGAGCAAGAATGATGGAATCAGCGTTTTCGCTCATGCAAATGGCGAAGACTTCAGCAAAATTATCTCAATTGGCCAAAAAAAGAATTCCTTACTTTTCTTTTTTAACCGATCCAACAACTGGGGGAGTAACAGCTTCTTTTGCGATGCTTGGAGATATAAACTTTGCTGAACCGGAAGCACTCATTGGCTTTGCTGGACCTAGAGTCATTAAAGAAACCATAAAACGAGATCTACCAGAAGGTTTTCAAACTTCTGAATTTTTGATGGAACATGGTTTCCTTGATTTCATAGTGGATAGACAAGATCTTAAAGCAAAAATAGCAGAACTACTCTGCTTCTTCTAAAATCACTACAAAGTTTTTATCCAAAGGATTTAGATTTGCAATAAGCACTTCAAAGTAGCTTCTTCCATGTTTTAAATAAAAGGGAATAAAGTTGTCCTTCCTTTCTTGCAATCCATTAGAAGGAAAAAGCTTGTCTTTTAATCCTCTTATTTGATTGATAGAAACATCATGCTTTGCTTTTTCAGCTCTGACAACGCGACCTTCTAATTGCTCAATGGTTTTCATTGATTTGGTCATATCTGCCATTACAGTTTTTCCCAATGTTGGATCTGTTTGAACTGCTATTTCTTTTATTTCATTAAATATTTCTGCCAGCCTTTTTTTCTGATCTTTAAAATCTATTTCAGCCTCAGCTTGCCCTTTGACAAACAACTTGATCAAACTTTCGGTTTCAGTAAATAAACTGCTCCAATCCAAATTCAATTTTGACAGTTTCTTTAGATTTGTTTTATCTAACCACAATACAGAATTACGGCGAATCAGCATAGGGAAATTCACTCCAAAATATTCAAATTGACTTTTCCTTTCCAACCAATAAGCCAATTCCCCACCTCCTCCGATGTAAGCCAAATTAGGAAAAACAACCTCTTGATACAAAGGCCTCATGACCACATTTGGACTAAAGCGTTCTGGGTGATTCTCTATCTCTAATTCCATTTCCTCTTTGGTGAAAACAATTTCAGTGTCCAGAACTTTAAACACATTATCTTCTTCAACTATCCTAGATCGAAGTTGGTCTTTTAAATAAAAGAAGTTGATATCTCTTGGAAAAGCTTGTGACTTAAATCCTGCTTCAGCAAGCCGGTCAAACGTATCATTGATCAGGTTCACAGATTTTTGATCAAATATTTCTTTCTTTATATAAGGTTTGAAAATTGATTTTAATTCACTTGAATTCATGTTTGCAACCACCAACCCATATTCCCCAAATAATTGATTGACCATATCAACAGTCGCATCCGAATAGATATCGTTTCGGTCTAAACTAGACTTTAGTATTTCCAATATTTCAACAGCATTTTCTCCTTTACCTAAAATGCCACTCAGCTCTTCCAGTAGAGGTTTAATTTGCTTTGTTTTCATTGCACCTACCGACCCTTGCTCTTCGCTTTCCCAAACCAATGAGTTATTAAAAACTTTCACATGGTTCACTTCCTCAAAATCATGGTCCTCCCCACCAGTTATAAAAACAGGAACAAAATTATAATCCCTGTAAGTTTCCTTAAGCTGATTACAAAGGTTAATAGCAGAACAAATTTTATAAATGTAATAAAGTGGACCAGTAAATAAACTAGGTTGATGTGCAGTGATTATAGTAAAGGTGTTCTCTTTTTCAAGTAAATCAATATTCTTTTGCAGCTTAGATGCAATGGTTAATTTGGAATATTGTCTTTTGAGGTAATTAACTAAAGTTTGTCGGTCGGTTTTCTCCTTTTTCTTGTCTTCAAGAACTTTAGAAAACTCTTTTATCTCAACTTCATATTTATAGAAGTCTTTTAGTCGCTCGTCTGCTCTGACATAAGCTTTGTCTCTATTGGAGAATTCGTTTACTTGTTCAAATGAAATTTTCTCTATGCGCATATTTAGTCTTCAATTTTTAGGACAGCAAAAGTAAGTCGAAACTAGAAATATTTTGGGTATATTTGACCGGATTAACAAACTCATCCATCAAAAGTTTTTCTATTTGTACTAATTAAGGCTTTATGCCAATTTTATTAATCTATTAAATGACAATCTATGAAGTACATTCTTGCTTTGGATCAGGGAACTACAAGTTGTAGAGCAATAATTTTCAACAAAAAAGCGAACATCGTTGCTACAGAGCAACAGGAATTCACCCAAATTTATCCAAAACCAGGATGGGTTGAGCATAATGCAAAAGAAATTTGGGAAACCCAACTCAAAGTTACACAAGATGTTCTTAAAAAAAATAAAATAAAAGTAAGCGATATCGCAGGTATTGGAATTACAAACCAACGGGAGACCGCTGTGGTGTGGGACAAAAATACTGGAGAACCGATTCACAATGCAATCGTTTGGCAAGATCGTCGTACAGCAAGCTATTGCGATAAACTTAAAAAAGATGGTTTTGAACCTTACATCCGGAAAAACACTGGACTTGTTGTCGATGCTTATTTTTCAGGAACCAAAGTAAAATGGTTATTAGATAATGTAACTGGTGCAAGAGCAAAAGCCAAAAAAGGCCAATTGCTATTTGGTACCATGGACACTTGGCTTATTTGGAAATTGACTGGTGGTAAAGTGCACGTTACCGATTATACCAATGCAAGTAGAACATTGATGTTCAATATTAAAACATTGAAGTGGGATAAGAAACTTTTGAAAAAGATGAATATTCCTGAAGCAATGCTTCCAGAAGTGAAAGATTCAAGTACAGTTTATGGAAACACAGAAGAAAGCTTCTTAGGAAAAAGCATTCCTATAGCAGGAGTAGCAGGCGATCAACAAGCAGCTTTGTTTGGTCAAGCTTGTCATACTAAAGGAATGGCTAAGAACACATATGGAACAGGTTGCTTCATGCTTATGAATACAGGAACAACTCCGGTATTCTCCAAAGCAGGATTGTTGACAACAATTGCATGGGGGCTTGATGGCAAAGTCCATTATGCATTAGAAGGCTCAGTTTTCATTGCAGGAGCAGCGATTCAATGGTTAAGAGATGGATTGAAAATAATAGATGATGCGCCAGATTCTGAATTTTATGCAATGAAAGTTGATGGAACGGATGGCGTATATGTAGTACCAGCATTTGCAGGACTTGGAGCACCATATTGGGACATGTATGCCCGCGGTGCAATCTTCGGCCTCACACGTGGTACTTCTAAATCTCATTTAATCCGGGCTACTTTAGAGTCACTCGCCTACCAAGTGAATGATGTTTTAAGAGCCATGGAAAAAGATGCTAAAACGCCAATCAATACACTACGAGTGGATGGAGGCGCTTCAGCAAACAACTTACTAATGCAATTTCAATCGGATGTTTTAAGAGCACAAGTTCAACGTCCAAAGATTATTGAAACAACCGCTTTAGGAGCAGCATACTTGGCTGGATTAGCGGTTAAATTTTGGAAAAAAGAAGACATTAAAAAAGGTTGGCAATTAGATAAAAGCTTTGAACCAAAAATGGACGAGAAAAAATCTGCTAAGCTCATAAAAGGTTGGAAGAAAGCAGTCACAAGAACAATGGGGTGGGAGAAAGGATAATCCGATCAATACTATTTTTAAATAAGCAAACTTATTGGCGAAGCTATTCAGTAAAACTGATTTTAACGAATGGCTTCGTCAAATATATCTCTTGGAATGATAGCGTTTTTATTGCGTAAACTCTTTTATGGATT
>CALIAG010000413.1 GCA_938041325.1 uncultured Saprospiraceae bacterium
ATCATCAATATTATTTTTTCTTTGATTCTCATTCGTATTTGGATCTTGTTGTCGATGATAAAATGCTTTTAATCTATGTTTTTAATTTAAAAACGGCAGTTTCTTGCAATAATAATAACATTTCGGTATTTTTGACTAAACGTTCGGTCAATAGAAAAATAAATGGCACCAAAATCAAAAGAACAGTTTAACGAAATTAGAAAGAAGAGCAAGGAAAACATCATGCAGGTGGCTATGGATCTTTTTGCCCACAACGGTTTTCACAATACTTCAATCAGTAAGATTGCTAAAGAAGCGGGCGTATCGAAAGGGCTCTTGTATAATTATTTTGAAAGTAAACACGCACTGCTTGAAGCAATTGTCAAAGAAGCATTTGACATAGGGGACCAAGTCTTAGAAAGTGGCTTTCAAATAGATGGAGATCCAAAATTACAATTGAGAACAATCATTAAAACCGCCTTTCAACTGGTAAAAGGAAATCAAGAATACTGGAGGTTACTTTTACAATTGTCTTTACAGCCTGAAGTTTTTGAGGATATGCAAGCTTTTTTAGCAGGGGAGAACGTAAAGCAATTTCAGGTTTTAGTAAACATTTTTGAAAGAATGGGCACTGCAAATCCTGAGAAAGAAGCGCGATTGACCGCCGCTGCAATGGATGGCACTTTTATCCAATTTATGTATACGCCCAATTATCCATTGGATGAAATGGCAGAATCCATAATTGAAAAATTTACGAAGTAAGAAATAAAATAAATTTTTAGATTTTTTTATCAATACAATAAAAGATCATGAAAAAAATAATAGCAATAATCACTGTGGCTTTCTTTGTGCTAGGTAGTCAAACGCTATCGGCTCAAAAAGAATTGAGCGCTTTAGAAGTTCTACAAAAGTCAGATGAAAAAGTAAAAGGAAATACGAGTCAGAGTGAGATTAAAATGACAATCGTGCGTCCTAGTTGGAAACGAGAAATGACATTGAAATCTTGGGCTCTGGGCGATGAATACAGCTTGACTTTAATTACAGGCCCCGCAAGAGACAAAGGAACTGCATTTTTGAAAAGAGAAAAGGAGATGTGGAATTGGCAACCGTCAATAGACAGAGTGATCAAACTCCCTCCCTCTATGATGAGTCAATCTTGGATGGGATCCGACTTTACCAATGATGATTTGGTCAAACAATCTTCCATTGTAGTTGATTATACCCACGAACATTTAGGGTCGGAAGTCATTGAAGAAAAGGATTGCTATAAAATTAAAATGATACCCAATGAAGCTTCTTCTGTAGTTTGGGGAAAGGTGATAATTTGGATCAGCAAGGATGAATTCAATCAATTGAAAACAGAGTTTTACGACGAAGATGATTATTTGATCAATACCATATATGGAAAAAAGATTAAGAATCTTGGTGGGAAAATGTTGCCGTCCATATTAGAAGTTGTTCCAGCGGAGGAAGAAGGACATAAAACAATTATAGAACAACTTTCTATAAAATTTGATGAACCTTTAAAAGAGAGTTTTTTTTCCAACCAGAATTTGAAAAGAGTGAGATAGGATGCAGATGAATATTTGAGTAAGGAAAATAATTTTAGTTTAAACTTCAATCCAAAACCCAATGTCATGCTTGACTTGATAAAACTTTCCTGGCGAAATATCTGGCGCAACAAGCGGAGGACACTCATTACTGCCGCTTCGATATTTCTAGCCGTTACCCTTTCCGTATTAATGGCTTCTGTCCAAAAAGGAGCTTGGGATAAAATGATTGACAATGTAGTGAACTTTCATTTTGGTTATGCTCAGATTCACAAGAATGGATTTTGGGAGGACAAGTCATTGAATGAATCTTTTGCTGTCAATGACAAACTTATAAATGTAGGCAAAGGAGAAAAAAACTTACAGACGGTTGTTCCAAGGATTGAAAGTTTTGCATTGGCTGCATCCGAAACGACAACCAAAGCGGTACTTATAGTCGGGACGGATCCTGAGAAAGAAAATGCCATGACTGATTTGAAAAGTCGATTGGTAGATGGTGAATATTTCACAGCCGAAGAATCTTCTGTTTTGATTGCACAAGGGGTTGCGGAGAAAATGAAATTAGGAATTGGTGATACAATCGTTTTATTGAGTTCTGGTTATCATGGTGCAAATGCTGCGGGGAAGTATCCGGTGAAAGGCATTGTTAAGTTTGGCTCTCCTGATCTCAACAAACGGATGGTCTATCTGCCGCTTGCCTCCGCACAATACTTTTATGGTGCGGAAGGCATGATTACAACGCTTGCTTTGAATATTGATGATAGAAATAGAGTAGGCCCAATTGTTCAGAATATCAAAAACGAAATCGGCGTAGAAGATTATGAAGTGATGGAATGGCAGGAGTTAATGCCTGAGCTTGTGGAGGCGCGAGCCGTTGATACCGCCGGAGCTTACATTACTCTTTTTGTTTTGTATGTAATTATTGCCTTCGGAATATTCGGAACTATTTTGATGATGACCAAAGAGAGAGAATATGAGTTTGGTGTTTTGATTGGAATAGGAATGAGTCGGATGAAATTATTTTTTACAGTATGGTTGGAAGTAATATTCCTCGGATTTATCGGAGCTATTGCCGGAATATTGCTCAGCATGCCACTTGTCTATTATTTAAAGATCAATCCGATCAACCTTACCGATATGGCAGAAGGAAGTAACGAGTTGTATGAAAAGTTTGGGTTTGAACCCATCTTTCCAGCGGCCTTTGATTTGAACATATTTTTCACACAAGCCTTGATCGTTTTTGCCTTGACTTCTGTGATGGCCTTGTATCCTTTTTTCAAAATTCGAAGCATTGAGCCTGTAAAAGCAATGCGGAGCTAAATCCTGAAATTATGATTTTAAAAATTGCATGGAAAAACATTTGGCGAAGCAGAACCCGAAGTTTGGTTGTAATTGTGGCATTGATATTAGGGGTTTGGGCTGTTCTCTTTTTATCCGCTTTTAATGCTGGAATGGGAAAAAGTTATATTGAAAGAACGATAAAAAACGAAACTTCCCACATACAGATTCATCATCCAAAGTACAAAGACGATAAAGAAGTGAAGTACAGCATCAATGAATCAACAGCCGTACTTGCATCTATCAAATCCAATGCTGCAGTTAAAGCAGCAACCCTTCGCACCATTACGAATGGCATGATTTCAAGTTCTCGTGCTTCCCGTGGAGTCACCATTAAAGGAATAGATCCGAGCCAAGAATCTGAAGTGACGGAGCTTCAAAGTATGTTGGTTGAAGGTTCCTATTTTGGAGGAAAAATTAAATCAGGAGTATTGGTTAGTAAACGGATGGCGGACAAATTAAAAGTCAAGATTCGGAAAAAAGTAACTATACGTTTTCAGGACGATGAAAATAATTTGATCGATGTAGGCTTGCGAATTGTAGGAATTTTTGATTCCAAAAACAGAGCCTTTGATGAAGGAAATGTTTTCGTTTTGAAAGATGTTTTGAATGAAAATCTTGACATGGGTAACATTGCACATGAAGCGGCAATCATTTTAAATGAAATCGATAATACAAAACCGTTTCAAGCGGAACTGCAAGCTGCTCATCCGGAATTGTTGGTAGAAACCTATTCGCAGGTGGCTCCAGAAATAGAATTGTTCAACACCCAAATAAAAATATCCTCAACCATTTTTACTTTCATTGTAATGATCGGTTTGATCTTTAGTATCATTAACACCATGCTTATGGCGGTCTTAGAAAGAACCCGCGAATTGGGAATGCTCATGGCCATTGGAATGAACAAAGTGAAGATTTTTGGAATGATTGTAATAGAGACTTTGATGCTCGGAATGGTCGGTGCACCGATAGGAATGTTGCTCGGTTTTTTGACCATTAATAGGTTGAATAGCACTGGAATAAATCTTTCCAAATGGTCTGCTGCAATGCAAGAATTTGGAATTGCAGAAATGGTTTATCCTTATGTTGAAAATTCAGTTTATATAGAATTAACTGCAGCCATATTTATTACGGCTTTATTGGCCTCCTTGTATCCTGCCTTCAAGGCCGTTCGATTAAAACCTGTAGAAGCTATTCGAAAAATTTAAAACAACTCCTAAAAGTTATAATTATGATTGTTATAAAAGTAAACGGTATTCGCAAAACGTATAATCCCAACACTTCCATTCCGGTCCACGCATTAAATGGGGTAGATTTGGAAATCGAAAAAGGAGAATTCACGGCGATTGTCGGACCTTCTGGTTCGGGTAAAACAACCTTGCTCAATATCATAGGAGGATTGGACAAACCAAGTGCAGGAAAGGTTGAAATAGGTGGTAAAGATATTTCTCAATTGTCAGATAACCAGTTGATTGATTTTCGGAAAAACAATATCGGTTTCGTTTTTCAAGCCTATAATTTAATTCCGGTGTTAACAGCGGAAGAGAATGTTGAATTTGTAATGCTGCTACAAAATAGATCAAAGGAGGAACGAGCCTCTCGTACAAAAGAGTTGATGGAAGCAGTAGGGCTAGGTGACCGTTTAGCGAATCGCCCTTCCGAACTTTCAGGAGGGCAGCAACAACGGGTAGCAGTGGCAAGAGCCTTAGCGCCCAAACCTACATTCATACTCGCCGACGAACCAACCGCCAATTTGGATTCCAAATCAACGAACAATTTATTGGATATCATGGCTCGCTTAAATAAAGAGGAAAATATGACTTTTGTTTTCTCAACACATGACCAGCGCGTTATAGATCGGGCAAGGAGAGTGGTGACTTTGGTGGATGGGGTGATTGATTCGGATGTTTCTTATGGGGATCGGTAGGGTCGGTTTTCGGTAGTTCGGGAATCTTTCGGTTTTCGGTAGTTCGGGGTTCTTTCGGTTTTCGGTAGGACGTGATTCTTTTGGTTTTCGGTAGTTCTTGTTTCTTTCGGTTGACGGTTTTCGAAAATCTTGTTTCTTTCGGTTTTCGGTTTTTTTTGAGGCTTCGATTCTTTTTGTTGTCTGAACTATGATTAAATGAATTCTATGATTAGAGGAATTGAAAGCTTGAATTCTTCTTTGTTTGAACAGGATTTTTAAGATATTTAGGATAGTCAGGATGATACGAAATAACGCATCATGATCATCTTGCCTATCTTATAAATCGTGTTCTGCCGTATTTTGATCCGTGGTAATTTTTTTCCCGGTCGTTCGATTTTAAATAAATGAATTCGTGGTCAACAATTTTTCACGTTCA
>CALIAG010000414.1 GCA_938041325.1 uncultured Saprospiraceae bacterium
TTGGGATGGTTTTCATCGGTTTGTGCTTGCGCAGGGCTTATCTTCAAACATAATAAACCAATGAAAAATGAAACAATTAAGAAGTGTTTTAGGTAATTTTTACCGAGCATACTTGCTATTTTATGATAAAGTTATTCTTAGAAGATGATTCCCAAAAAAGGATAGAATTTACTAATTAGGTTCATATAGCCTTCAATAGACTGTATTACGAGGAAATGGTTTAATAAGTTCGGAAGTTTTTTGATGAAAATTTTGAAAACTAATTGAAGCGAAGGAATAATTAAAGGATTAATTTTGAAGAAATGAGTAAAAGAAAGCGGATTTGGCTAAGACAGAATTGGCTTGGGTGGAAGAAAATCTGGCATAAAAAACTCAACTCATTTTCCTAGATTCTACAAAATACATTTCAATTTCCCCGAGATTTTTAATCGGAAGTTTACCACGAAATGCGCAATTAAAATGTTCTTCTATCAATTCAAAAGTATTGATTGAAATATTGATTTTTCCAACTTCTCCAGCTCCTTCGATTCGTGAAGCAATGTTGACACTTTCTCCCCAAACATCAAACGCAAACTTAGTCGTCCCAACTATTCCTGAAACCAAGTCTCCTGTATGGATTCCAAGCCTTGCTTCAAAAACAGGTTTCGTTTTCTTTTCGGCTTTTCTGTTTTCTAAAAACGCTTGTATCTCCATTGCAGCATTGATAACATTGATTGCTTGCGCTTTACTATCTGCAGCCAGGCCACCGACGCATAGATAAGCATCGCCAATAGTCTTAATTTTTTCCAAGTTGTATTTTAAAATTATTTGATCAAACCCTCTGAAGCAATAATCCAATTCTTTCAACAAAACTTCTGGACTGACTTCCTGACTGATGCTAGAAAAGTTTTTAAAATCTGTAAATAAAATCGTGACCCCTTCATGTTTTCTAGCATGTGTAGTACCCGTTTCTTTTAATTCTTTGGCAACATCTTCGGGTAGGATATTCAACAAAAGTTCATCAGATTTTTTTCGCTGCTCTTCAATTATGGCTTTTTGTTTTTTTAACAAATTCTCATTCATGAAATCCTTTGCAACAAAGTTATACTGAAACGTAGCAATCGTATAAGCTGGAAAAGTAATCCCAGCCACGCCAATGAAAAGAGCAATTTTTTGTGGCGTATCCGAATCCGTATAGAAAATGCATACCGTAATAACGAGGAAATAAGTTAAACTGATGAACAATCTCCATTGATGGGAAAAAGTAAAAACCAAATTGAATATGAGAATGAAAATGGCGTAAACGATTAGCGAGCTTCTTTCAAATAAAGCAAAAATACCGGACGGTATCAAAGTGATGCAAAGAATCAAAATAGTCAAATCCACCAATCGCTTGCTTTGCGGATAGGTGCTGGTTATGATTTGTTTCTTGTTCTTTTGGTAAATGAAAAGAGGAACTAAAAAAAGGATATAAACGAAATGGTGGAGAAACGAAAAATAATAGAAAGAACCTCCTTCAAAATAACCATTTTGATATCTGAAATAATCCAATAGCCAAAGCAATGCTAAAAATAGTAAACCTAGGATGCTAATTATGTAAGTTCGTTTTGCATTGCCTGCAGACCGTCGGAGTAAGAAATCCGGCAGCATTTCATCAGGAACAACCTTGCGTAGATACCAATTTGAATTTGATTTCAACAGTTTCTTTTTTTGTCTTCGTAATATAACAGAAAATAATTAGGGAGATGAAACCTTGATAGAACATTCTGGAAAGAGATGAGAATGGTTTTAAAATCAATTAACGTGAAAAGATATCGCACCTACGGCGCTAAAGAAGCGTGTTGCTGTTATTCTAAAAAGGTATCGCTCCTCTGGAGCTGGAAAGAAAACAGAAGAGATCTTCACCGTTCCAAAAGTAAATGATTGAAAATCGCTTCTAAGGAGGTGATAAGAAATACGATAGTACTTTAGTTCCAAAAGGAAAGGATTGAATGTGATTTCCTAAAGCTCCAGAGGAGCGAGATCTTTATAGCTATGTTATTGTTAGGGAAATCAAGCGCCGTAGGTGCGACACCAAAAATAGGAATCCAAGTAAAATCCCTTCTTTCCATTCAGACCAAGTCGTTAAACGGACCCAGCCTTATCCATCTCTTTATGAACAATTCTGATACTTTAAAGTCAATTTATTTAAAATTGAAAAGATGCATCCTGTTTTTTACTAAAATTTTGTAATTTAAAGACTTACAAAAATACTTTCATTTATGGATAGACGAGAGATCTTAAAATACACCGCCTTGGCAACAGGAGCAGCTTTAAGTGCCCCTTTGTTAACGGTCATACTTTCAGGATGTAAATCTGAACCTGCAATATCTGCGACGGACTTTCAACCCAAATTTTTTAGTGCCGAACAATTTCAAATGGTGAGCGAATTGGTAGATGTGATTTTGCCAAAAACAGACAGCCCATCAGCAAGTGAAGTTGGTGTACATAAAATGATGGACCACATGGCTATGGCTGTCTTTACAGCAGACCAGCAAAAAGACTGGAAAACTGGCTTTGGGAAATTAGCAGAATCTTTGTCAAAATCTTTTGCTGAAAAAGGTATCGCAGGAACGGATGCTGCCAAAGCAGTTGGTATTTTGAACAGCCTGGAAAAAAGTGAGGGAGACGCAAAAAATGCTTTCATGCGTTTCAAGCAACAAACCATCGCTTATTATTTAAGCAGCAAAGAAGTTGGAACCAAATTTTTAAACTACCTACCTGTTCCGGGTGAATACAAACCTTGTATCAAATTATCGGATGTAGATGGAAAAGCCTGGGCAATATGAATTACAATCAAAAAGGAAAAGAAGAGAATACCTTTGACGCAATTGTCGTCGGTTCTGGAATCAGCGGTGGTTATGCCGCAATGGAATTGACCACCAAAGGATACAAAACCATTGTACTCGAAAGAGGCCGAATGGTAAAACACGGGGATTATCCAACCGCGAATATGGATCCATGGGATTTACCCAACCAAGGCGCAGTAACCCAAGAGGAAATCGCCCAACATTATTTCAAGCAAAATCGTTTGAGCTGGTGGGTCGGTGAAGACCACAAACATTTTATCAACAAAGATGATGAATATCCTTATGATGAGGTCAATAGATTTGACTGGATCCGTGGACATCATGTAGGTGGACGGTCACTCATGTGGGGCAGGCATTGTTACCGTTGGAGTGACATTGATTTTGAAGCCAATATGAAGGAAGGGATTGCCGTTGATTGGCCGATTCGTTACAAAGACATTCAACCTTGGTACGATTATGTAGAAACATTCGTTGGTGTATCAGGTCAAAAAGAAGGATTGAAACAAGTTCCCGATGGGAAATTTTTACCTGCCTTTCCTCTGAATTGCGCAGAGCAACACATGAGAGAAGCGGTAATGAAAGCTTATCCTGAACGAGTCGTAACTCCTGGCCGTATTGCTAACCTTTCAAAATACGATCCTAAAGTCCATTTGGGATTGAGAGGCCAATGTCAGACAAGAGCGAGGTGTGTTAGAGGTTGTCCATATGGTGCTTATTTTAGCTCCAACTCTGCCACGTTACCCGTAGCAGATGCAACAGGTAATCTAACCGTTCGACCAAATAGCGTGGTATCAGAAATTGTATATGACAAGAAGACTGGAAAGGCAACTGGTGTAAGAATGAAAGATGCGCTGACAGGAGTAGAGGAGGAGTATTTTGCAAAAATAATTTTCTGTAATGCCAGTACCGTTGGGACAACAGCTATTCTATTGAACAGTCGTTCAGAAGATCATCCGGATGGATTGGGAAATAGCAGTGGAGAACTTGGACACAACATGATGGATCACCATTATGGAATGGGAGCAGCAGGAACTTTGCCTGGTTTTGAAGATACTTATTACCAAGGGCGCAAGCCGGGTGGTTTTTATATTCCTAGATTTAGAAATATCGATGATGCAACACGTCGAAAAGATTACGTAAGAGGTTTTGGTTATCAAGGAGGTGCACATCGCGCAAAAAATGTTCCGGAAGGCGTGGTAGGTGCAGATTTGAAAGACCACATTTTTAAACCAGGACCTTATCAGATTAGAATTACATGTTTTGGTGAATTGTTGCCTTATCACGACAATAAGATGTATTTGAATTTTGAAAAGAAAGATAAAAATGGAATGCCAATAATCGTGTTCGATGCGAAGCTCCGTGAAAACGAAGCAAAGATGCGAATTGATGGTGTCCAATGCGCAGTAGAAATGTTGGAAGCTGCAGGTTGTACCGATATTACTTCTTATAACTCAGCAACTGCACCCGGTGCATGTATCCATGAAATGGGAACGGCAAGAATGGGACGCGATCCAAAATCAAGTGTGCTCAACAAATGGAATCAAATGCATGAAGTTCCAAATGTTTTTGTTACAGATGGCGCTTGCATGACCAGTGCAGGAACCCAGAACCCAAGTATTACTTATATGGCATTGACTGCGAGAGCAGTTGATTATGCACATAAGCAAATACAGGCTGGAAAACTATAATTAATTAGCAAAGGGTTTAATAAAAAGGCGACGCTGCATTGGGATAAAAACTGATGCAGCGTTTTTTTATTGAAAATATTTTCAACTAATAATTTTTGAATCTCAAAATAAAAAGGCTCCTAATAACCGATAAGATCATAGAAGCCTTTTTAGAAAACCTAATAATTGTAGACCGCTAATCCGGATCTATTTAACCGTGATTGTGTATTGCGGAGTAGGATTCATAGGACAAAAATAAACATACTCTCCTTTTTTAAGACTCACTACTTTTGATTGAGAAACCTCTCCGTCTTTAATTGTTTTTTGAACATATGCCTCTGGAATGTGGTTTTTCTGATCTGTTTTACCTGCTGGAGCAATCACGAATCCTACTTCATGATCTACTCCATTGTTTGCTATTTCGAAAACATAGTCTCCTTCAGATAGCGTGAACCCTTGGATGCCAAAGTCACCTGTAACTTGTGCTAGTTTAATGGTTTGAACTTTTTTATCAGTATCCCCTTTTGCCATGCTGTGTTTTGCCATGTTCTGAGCAACTGAAGTATTCAATACTAATGTCATTAAAAATGCGATGCTGAAAATTACCTTTTTCATAATTATTATTATTTAAATTTATTTTGAAATTGAAAATTATATGCTGTGATTATGTGAGTTGATGATTAAGCTGTTGCTGTTGCTAAACTTGGAGCTGCTGGAAAATCAACTGCAAATTGTGTAATGTTGTGTAAGTAATTGCTTACTGTTTTTTCACCGATTAGAAGTACAACATCGATCAAGTTTGCTTCGCTATAGTCTGCATTTAAAAAAGCATCTTTCGCTTGCTCTGATACTTTTCCTTGACCGCTTACCACTGCTGCTGTGAATTTTGCAAGTGCATCAAACTTATCGTTAAAGCTTGCACTTCCGCCTCTGATTTCAAGAATCTGCTCGTCAGTAAAACCATTCATTTTACCAATTGCGGTATGAGCAGCTAGGCAATAGTCGCAACCATTGATTTGAGAAGTTACCGTGTTTACAATTTCCTTCTCTTTGTTATTCAATGTTG
>CALIAG010000415.1 GCA_938041325.1 uncultured Saprospiraceae bacterium
TTGTTTTCATGAAGAAAAGACAAGCCTTCTAGAATTCCTTTTAGAATCTGAAAAAGCGCTTTCTTAGAATATTTCGTCCGAATAAATTCATATAAATTGCCTTCTGAAACCCATTCCATCAAACCGAAGCAGGTTCTACCAGTTGGCAAATCAAAAGAGTAGGTTCCAAAATGATCCAGTAGGTTTTCATGTCGGAGTTTACCCGCTGCAGCAAATTCTTTTAGCATTGCAAAATCTTGACTATTTTTATGCTCTTGCTTGATGGCTAATTTTAACTTTGTTTTGGTATCGGTAGTTTTATAGATGGTACCATAACCTTGTGAATCGATAGGATGTCTTTTATCAAAAACATACCTTTCTACGAAGTGATTAAAATTTTGGATCGTCATTACAATTCGATTTTAGTGAAGAATTGTAAGTAATATAGGAGTGAAAATAACTGTAAAACTACACCGTTTGACAGACGCAGAGGATGGAGTAGAATTCGTCGTAATTGCGCTAGAAATCGTTTTTAGTTAAGATCTAAGTGCATTTGTCCTGCTTTTAGCTTAGTATTAGGACAATATAATTTGCATAAAAAAGAATGAATTATGTTTTGGAAAAGAAAGCCCAAGTTTGTTACTACTCAGATTACCGATGCTAATTTCTCAGAATTGGTGGTCAATTCAAAAGTACCGGTCTTATTGGATTTTTATGCCAACTGGTGTGGACCATGCAAAGTAATCGGGCCGATCATTGATGAATTGGCGGAAGAGTACGATGGCAAAGCTTTGGTTGCGAAAGTAAATACGGAAACAAATCCGGCGCTCAGCCAGCATTTTAAAATAAAGTCTATTCCTACGATTATGTTCATCCACAAGGGACAAATAGTAGAAAGGTTTCAAGGCTTAGTTCCAAAACCTAATTTGGAAGAAATTCTTGATGACTATATTTCTGATGTAGTAGAAGACGAAGTTTCTAAACCTGATTCTTCAGATAATATCTCTTAAAAGCTTCCATTGCCTCATATTCCGCGAGGCCTAGTTGGTTGTAAGTAGAAGCTGTAGATCTATTTCTGTCTTCAGATCTTTGCCAGAATTCACGTGCATCGTGTCCTGGAAATAGTGCTGAGTCTTTTTGTGATTGATGTTTGAAAATCGCTTTTCTTTTGCGCAATAATTCATCTGGACTCAAAGGAACTGCCATTTCTACATCCTCAATATTCCATTCCTGCCAAGCTCCTCGATAAAGCCACACCCAACAGTCTTTCACCCATGCATCGCCTTTATCTATGATGTAATCCAAGGCTTGAAAGATTGCATTCAAACAAACTCTGTGGGTTCCATGCGGATCTGATAAATCACCTGCTGCATAGACCTGCTGTGGTTTTATTTTTCTCAACAAATCAACTATGATATGGATGTCCTCATCTCCCAATGGTTTTTTCTTAACGAGTCCTGTTTCATAAAAAGGCATATTCAAGAAATGCGCATTTTCATCTGGTATTCCAATGTAGCGACATCCTGCTTTTGCTTCACCTTTCCGAATTAATCCTTTTATCTTTTGGACTTCTTTGGAATCAACATCTCCAGCTTTTTTGTTTTTAATTTTTTCTTGAATAGAATCGTAAAGGGCGTTGGTTACTTCTTCTTTTAACCCAAATTCTTTGTGAAAATCATTTACATAATCTGCAAAACGAATTACATCGTCATCAAAAACGGCAATGTTTCCTGAAGTTTGATAAGCTACATGTACTTCGTGATTGTGATCAACGAGTCTCGCAAATGTTCCACCCATCGAGATGACATCATCGTCTGGATGAGGAGAAAAGATAACCACTTTTTTCGTTCTTGGTAACGCACGTTCAGGACGGCGGCTGTCATCAGCGTCTGGTTTTCCACCCGGCCAACCGGTAATGGATTTTTGAAGTTGATTGAAAATTTTAATATTGATATTGTAGGACGTATCGAATTCGGTAATGATATCACCCATCCCATTATCGGAATAATCGCGATTGGTTAGTTTAAGAATTGGTTTATCCAAAAGTGCACTCAACCAAATCACTGCTTTCTTTATTAATTCTTCATTCCAATGCACTTCACCGAGCGTCCAAGGCAATTTAATCCGAGTCAATTCTGCGCTGGAAGCTTCATCCAATATAACTACAGTATTCGGATGATTTTGAAGATAGGTAGCAGGTACCGAGTCTGTAACTGGCCCTTCAATTGCTTCCCGAATGATTGGAGCTTTGCCTTCTCCCCATGCCATGAGAATAATCTTTTTTGCGTCGAGAATTGACCCAACGCCCATGGTAAGTGCTTTAAGGGGAACATGTTCCTGCCCGAAAAAATCACTCGCTGCATCTACTATGGTAATATGGTCTAAGGAAATCATTCTTGTTCGTGAACGGATACCGGATCCCGGTTCATTAAATCCGATGTGTCCTGTTCGACCAATTCCTAATATTTGTAAATCTAAGCCACCGGCTTCTTTCATTTTATTTTCGTAAGCCCGACAATACTCTGCAGCATCTTCTCTTTTAATCGTACCATCTGGAACGTTTATATTTTCTTCAGGAATATCAATGTGATCAAAAAGGTATTCTTTCATAAACCGAACATAACTTTGAAGTGCATCCGGTTGCATTGGATAGTATTCGTCCAAATTGAAAGTAATCACATTTTTAAAGCTCACTTTACCTTCTTTATAGAAATTCACCAATTCATTGTAAATACCTGTTGGCGTAGAGCCTGTAGCTAATCCAAGAACACATTTTTTCCCTTCCTTCTCTTTCTGTAATATGAGGTTTACAATTTCTGTTGCAACAGCACGAGATGCGTCATCTGAATTTTGATAAACCTTTGTTGGAATGTTTTCTAATCGCTTGAATTGCTCATTTGGTGGTAAAGTCGTCATCGAATGCAATTTTTAGTTAGGGACATAAAAAAAGCAAGCTTACAGCCTGCTGTTCCTCTTTTTAATTATATCTGTATGAAATAATGATTGACATTTAATATGTACCTAAGGTGAGCCAACAAATCTACATTTTTTTTCGCTTTGACACAAGAATTTTATAATTTAAGATTTCTAACCAAAGTTTCACACAGATTGGAAGAACCAAATATTGGATTCACTATAGTAAAGGAAGTGGTCGATTCCTTTTTAGATTGCGAAGAAATCATCGAACTACTGCCTATTAATCAAGGTCTTCTAAACAAGAGCTATAAGGTTGTAGCAAAGATTAATGGTGAAATTTCCTCTTTTTTCCTTCAAGAAATTAATACCGCAGTTTGGAAAAAACCTGAATCTATAATTGAGAATATCTTTACTGTAGCGAATCATCTTAAGAAAAATGACTATCCAAATGGGTTGTTGATTCCTATTGCAAATAAAGCAGGCAGCTATACAACTCGTCTTCAAAATACAAGCTGGCGTTTATTTCCTTTTATTGAAAATTCTTATTCCCTAGATTATATTGAACATAAAAAGCAAGCCTTTGATGGTGGATTTAGTTTTGGCCAATATTTAGGCCTCTTAACAAATCTGAGTATTGATCAAATCAATATTATTCTTCCCGACTTTCATCATCCGAATAAAAGATACGATAGTTTCCTTCAAAGTGTTGAGGCTGATAAATTTGATTTGAAAAGCAGTTGTGAAATGGTGATAAACGGATTGAATGAATTCGCTTTCCTTTTGGATTATAATTGGTCAGCACATAGACAAAGAGTTACTCACAATGATTTAAAAATTTCAAACTTACTTTTTGATAAAACAACCCATGAGATTTTGGCCATTGTCGATTTGGATACACTGATGCCTGGTTATCTTATTTTTGATTTTGGAGATCTAGTACGCAGTTTTACCAATCAGTCAGAAGACGATGACAAATTTGATTTGGTAAAAATGGATTTAGAAATTTTTGAAGAATTGAGTAAAGGTTTTATGCAAGGAATTGGAAATGGAATTTCAGAATCTGAGCTTGATGGATTGGTTGAAGGTTGTCTGCTTATTTGTTTTGAGCAAAGCCTTCGTTTCTTGACCGATCATTTAAATGGCAATGAATATTACAATGTTAAATATCCAACTCACAATCTGATTCGTGCTCAAAATCAATTAGCGCTGCTGGAGGATATGTACAAAAAATCT
>CALIAG010000416.1 GCA_938041325.1 uncultured Saprospiraceae bacterium
CCTTGAAAAATGCAGGATGTATGCTTCAATTGAACCTAATGTCTTTAACAGGATACTATGGAGGGAAGCAGAAACAGATCGCAAATTTGCTCACCAACGCAGGATTGATTGATTATTTAGGTACGGATTTGCACAACAAGAGTCAAATTGATTTTTTAAAAAAGGTCAAGCCAAAGAAAATAACTGAAATTCTGAAAAAAAATCCCATCAAAAACAGTCTTTTATAACCTTTTCTTTTCTTTCCTTTAATCTTTAGCCCAACTTTTTACGTATATCATGTTAGAGGCGCCGAAGCTTTGAAAAGTTGCAGTATCATACAATTAAGTCGCAAATCCTTGAGGTGGTTGATTCCATGTCTTGATTTTATTAATTGTGCGGCAGTAGACCAAACTGTGGGAAAAATTATCTTTTTAGTAAAATGATAATTATATTGGGTTTTACCAAATTCCACCCCCATACCTTGAGAGATACTTCGCATAGAATTACTGATGAGCAAATTGTCGATTTGATTTGTTCTAAAGATCAACAAGGATTGTCTTTGTTGTATGAGAGGTATGGTTTTTATTTATTTGGTATAGTAGTAAAAATTGTAAAAAGAGATGATATCGCTGAAATCATCTTACAAGATACCTTCCTCAAAGCCTGGCGTAAAATGGATACCTATGATGGTGCAAAGTCCAAATTGATAACTTGGTTGGTTCGTATTGCCAAAAATTGTGCAATAGACATGACTCGATCAAAGACTTTTAAACAAACCATCAAATTAGTAGAACTGGCCAATATTCCTACAAGTTCAGAACCACAAGTTAAAAATATCAACATTGATACGATTGACCTGAAAGATTTTGTTAATAAGATGGATGTTAAGTTCAGAGAAATCTTTGACCTTATTTATTTCAAAGGGCATACGACTAAAGAGGTGGCTGAATTATTGAAAATACCCCAAGGAACGGTTAAAAGTAGAGTACGAAAAGGACTAAAAGACTTGAAGTCTATAGTTGAAAGATAAAAATGTTTGATGTATCGAAATATTTAGAAAGTGGCAAAATTGAAAAATGTTGCCTAGGCTTAGCGTCTGTTGAGGAGCTTGAGGAGTTATTCGAATTGTCGGAAAACTACCCTAAGATCGAGCAGGCTAAATCTTTATTCGAGCAATCTATGACTTCTTATTTATCTGCTGAAAAGAGAAACCCTTTCTTAAAATCTCATAAAGTAGTCAGCCAAGCGGTTCAAGAAAATGAAAATTGGTCAAAAGCGGTATTAAGCGATAATGATAAAATGCTTGATCAATACATTGGGATTTCCAGATTTTCTAACATTGAAACTTTGGAACGACTTTTCAAAGATATCCAAGCACCAAAAGATTTCGAGAATATCTATGCACATCCTTTGTATGTGGACGATACACATGAACTCATTTTAGTATGGGCAAAAAAAGTAGTAGAGCTCGAAGAGCATGCTCACTTAAACGAAAGCTTTTTATTGCTTGAAGGAACCGCAGACTGTGTTATAGACGGGGAGGTTTTTAAAATGGAACGGGGAGACTATATGTTGATTCCTCCGGAGAGTGAGCATGAGGTGATTGTGACTTCAAAAGAACCTGGAAAAGCAATTCGGACTCGAATTAAAATTTGATAAAATATTCTTCTTAATAAATAGCATCAAAACATTCATTTATTTTTTTTGCCAATCCATCAACTTCAGGTTTGAAGAACAAAGTTTGGTGATGTCCTTCTACAATATGTACCTCTAATTTTTCCTTAGACAATTTACTCCACTGCTCAATATGCGTTTGTTTGTCTTTGCGATTGGCAAATTCGGTACTTCTGATAAAGGTGATTTTTCCATCAAAAGGTTTCCAATTGTATTGGCTATAGATTTTGTTCAAATTGGTAATGGTCATTCGGAGATTGCGTTCTTGCTCATTCTCAAGAGGTGCCAATGCTTTCTGACGTAGCCGAATAAACCTATTTCGTAGCTTTCTCTGAATTGCCTTCCAGTTTTTATCTTTGAGCATTTTCAAAAACCTTTTACTGGTTTGTTTTCCACCCCGCTCTTTTGCTCCCATTAAATATTTGGGACCAGAATCGACAATAATGAACAAGCCTATTTCTTCTTTCCTTTCTTTTAATTGGTTTGCAATTTCAAGTCCGACGGCATTACTAAAGCAGGTTCCTAAAATATGATACGGTCCAATAGGTTGAATTTTTTTGATCTCATCGATGTACATTCCAGCCATTTGTTCAATACTATTTTGGCGCTCTTTTTTTCCGTTAAGCCCACTGGCCTGAAGCGCATACAAAGGATGGTCTTCTTTCAACAACTCTGCTAAATCCTTGTAGAAAAATACATGTCCTCCACCTGAATGAATACAGAATAATGGCGGCTTCTTTCCTTTTTTATTGATAGAAACCATGGAAGACCATTGCTGCTCATTTGTGTTTTCTTTGTCTTTTGAAAGATTCAATTGGTGAACAATCTCCGCAATACTTTGGTGTTCGAATAATTGGTTGGGGGCGAGCAAAATTCCCGCTTTCTGACTTTGCGCAATGACCTTTATACTTTGAATTGAATCTCCACCAATTTCGAAAAAATTATCAAAGACTCCAATTGGTTGAATGGCCAAAACTTTCTGCCAAATATTCACCAAAGTTTGCTCCTGCTCATTTCGTGGAGCAACATAATTGGACTCATTTAGCATGTCCTGTTGACCAGCAGCAGGCAATGCTTTGAAATCTATTTTGCCATTTGGCAATGTAGGTATTTGACTTAGTCTTATAAATGCAGTTGGAACCATGAACGCAGGAAATTTCAAACTTAAGAATTGCTTTAAGTCTTCTGCTTGAAGATTCGTCTTCGTACAATAGTAAGCAATCAATCTCTTAAAATCTCCGTTAACCTGTACGGTAACCAAGGCATTGTCAATCCCTTCAACTTTCAATAAACTATTTTTTATTTCGTCTGGCTCAATTCGATGTCCTCTGATTTTAACCTGCTGATCTATACGTCCTAAGAAAAGTAGCTGCCCATCTTTATTGTATTTCACCAAATCTCCGGTTCGATATATTTTTTCTCCCTTTTTATAAGGATGTGCCAAAAATCGTTGGTCAGTCAATTCTTCTTTGTTCCAATAACCGCTTGCCAAGCCTTTCCCAGCGACGTATAATTCTCCATCTACACCAAGGGGGACAAGTTGCTTGTTTTTGTCTAGGACGAAGTTTTCCATAAAAGGAGTGGATCGACCAATAGGAACCGAACCAAAAGAATCTTCTTTTTTGATTTGATAAGCAGTAGACCAGACCGTTCCTTCAGTGGGGCCATATTCATTCACCAAAGTTACACGACTTAGTTTTTTGAAATGATTTAAGGCTAATGCAGTAGAACAAGCTTCTCCTGCAACAATAACAGTCTGCAGTGTTTGAAGTTGATCGAGTGAAGCATAATCTAAAACCAATTGGTACAAAGAAGGTAGCAATAAAGTATGCGATATCTTGTTGCGTTCAATAATAGAACTTAATTTTTGAATGTCTTGCTCGATTTTTTTGTCGGGAATGACCAATGTTCCTCCAGCACATAAAGTCCAGAATATTCCAGCAACACTGCTGTCAAAAGAAAAGGAAGACAATAATAAAAAGGCAGAAGGCTGATGGTCGTAATAATCGAATCGAGCAAAAGTCGAATGGATTAGATTGGAATGACTGATTGCTACTCCTTTTGCTTGTCCAGTACTTCCGGAGGTGTAAATAAGGTAAGCCAAATCAAATCCCGTTTCGGGCAATGAAGAAGATTTTTCTTCATACTTAATCGCATCAACAATGGCAGTGGTTGTTGTTCCTGAAGGAAATGTACTTTCTGAATCTGATAAGTGAGATAAAATAAATTTTGCTCCAGCATCTTTGAGAATATATTCAATTCGATTTTTCGGATATTCTGGATCAAGTGGAACATAAGCTGCTCCGGATTTTAAAATTCCGAAAATTCCAACAATCATTTCCACACTTCTTTCGCAATACAAACCAACAGGTTCTCCAATTTTTATTCCTTGATCAATTAAGTACTGTGCAACTGAATTGGCCTGGTCGTTTAATTCTTTATAAGATAGAGATTGTGTTTGAAATTGTACCGCTATGCTTTCTGGAGCACTTTCGGCTATTTTTTCAATCGAAAAATGTATCCCTTCTAACTGAGGAGAATTGGACTCGTCAAAATTCCATTCTTGAACCAACTGTTGAATTTCATTTTCTGACAAGTAGTCAATAGTCGCAATGTTTTGCTCTGGCTTTTCCAGTAAATTGTTTAGCAAGTTCTCAAAATGAAAAAGCATTCTTTTTATGGTCGCTTCCTCGAATAAATCTTGTGCATATTCCAATGCAATTTCAAGTTCATTCCCAATTTTATTCGCAAATAGGGTAAGATCGAATTTAGAAACTTTTAAATCTACAGGCTTGTCCTTGATCACCAAATCGGGTACTTCAATTGCACCTGCGGATTGATTGTAAACAAACATCGTTTGAAAGATTGGATTGGCACTGGAGTCACGTTTGGGCTGTAATTTTTTTACCAAAGTGTCGAAGGGAACATCTTTGTGTTCCATCGCTTCTAAGGTATTTGCTTTAAGTTGTTTGACTATAGTGGAAAAGGAATCTTGGTCATTAAAAGATGTTTTAAGAACCACTGTTTCATTGAAAAAACCAATGACTTTGTCTAAGACCGGAAGGTCCCGATTGCTAAAAGGAGAAGCTACCAGAATATCTTCTTGATTGGAATATCGGAACAGTAATATTTTTAGAACAGCAAGCAGGACAACATAAGGAGTCGTTTGATATTGTTTGCTGAAAATTGAAATTTTATCCGTCAATTCTGTCGAAAGCTTTTGCGCAACAGTTGCCCCTTTGAAACTTGCTTTTCGTGGACGAACATGATCAGCAGGCAATCGGATTATTTGCAAATCTCCACTTAATTTTTCCAACCAATACTCAATGTTTTTTTGATCAGGTTCTTGCTGGTTTTTCCAATGTGCATAATCAGCATATTGCAATTCATTAGCTGGAGAGGAGAGGGGTTGACCTTCATTTAATTTCTGATAAACTTCAAATAATTCAGTATGAAAAGAAAGCAAAGAACTGCGGTCACCAATGATGTGATGGATGGATAGGATCATCAATGATTCTTCGGATCCTGTTTGAATTAATTTTATTCGCAGCAAAACATCATTGCTTAGGTCAAATAGCTTATTTACAAACTGATCCGTTTCTTCGACTACCTTTTCAGGGTCGTCTTCGATAACAGCTATGGATAGTTGGAATTGTATTTGATCCTTTATTTTAACTTCAATTCCTTCATTGGTATTTTCAAAATTAGAACGAAGAATTTCATGTTTATCAAAAAGAAATTGAATACTATTTTCTAAATGTTGAAAATTTAAAGGACCGTTTATTTTATAAAGATGGGCATACTGATAAAAAGGATTCAACGGATAGAGCTGCTGCAACATCCACAATCTTTTTTGACCACTAGTAACGAATACCTTTTGCGACTCATTCCGTTTGGGAATAGTAGTGGGTGCAGATCCGTTTTTCTTCTTCTTGCGCCATTGCTGTAAAACGGAAGATTTTTTAGTATTCTTTGGACTTTCCAATAGACTTTATGCTAAAATGGTTTAGTATAGAATATGAATTTATCCTCCGAATGCAAAAACTTTCCGGATGATTGCTCCAAGTGGTAAATCTACTTCAAAGCCTCTTTCAATAAACCAATAGATTGAAATAAAGATTAGAACGAAAGATCCGTATTTTATAATTGCTGGATAGATTTTTAAATTTCTCAATAAAAATAAAATAGGGAAAACGGCACAGATGATCAAGACTTGTCCGATTTCAACTCCGATGTTGAAACCCAAAAGAGACCAAACCATAAAATCCCCACCTAGGCCTTTCTCGCCCAATACACTCGCAAATCCAAAGCCATGGAATAAGCCAAATCCAAAAGCAATAATCCATTCTTTACTTTTGAAGATAGGCGTAATGTTGTGCAATGCAGCAAGCGCAATGGAAATGGCAATTATCGATTCAACCAATCGAGAGGATAGGTTTATAATATTCAAAGATGCCAATGCCAGAGTGATGGAATGTGCAATGGTGAAAAAAGTGATGATTTTTATAATGTACCAAAAAGCAGATTTGAAACTATCTACACCTTGCCAATGCCAACTATTTTCTTCATATTTTCGACGCACCACAGCCGGTAAAATCAACGCAACAATGAAAAGGATATGATCCAAGCCGATCCATATGTGCCATATACCGAGTTTTACCAAAGCAACGAACCCTTTCCATAACGACGCATCTTTCAAGGATAAACTTTGATTGGTGTCGCTTCCACTATAAACATTGGAAAACATCGCTTCGTTATTGACAATTCCTGCTTTCCAATTGTGCTCAACGATCAGCATGCCACGGTGAATAGGATTTTTGTCGAAGAGAACAGCATATTCAATATCCAACTCTTCAGGTATTTTTTCGACTCCTTCTAACTCAAAGTTGAAACGGGTGAAGTCTTCCATCTCGTCTAAACTAAGAATGGTGAAATCCGTAAATCGAATAGGATAATTTTTTCCGTCGCTTTTAAAAGAAGAGCGACTCAAAATGTAATCTTGAATGGTTTTAAGATGAGGCTGAATTGCTTCTTCCGTTAATTTATCAGCCAGATTTAACCCCAGAGCCATATTCATATCCTTGGCCGTGTACTCAAACCGCCCGCCGATAGCATCTTTGTAAACACGCAGATAAATATAACTTTGATCCGGTGCATGGCTAAAACTATAAGTAGAAAATAAGATGCTAAAAAGCACTGTGAGAATTGCGTTTTGTTTTAATCTATTGCTCATTGGTCTTGGAGGGGATTTAGGATAATTCAACCATCGTTTTGAATGAATTATTGGATTTGATTAATGTTTGATAACTGCCTTTGTCGACGATCTTTCCTTGGTCCAAAAGATAAATAATATCTGCATGGCGAACCGTTGATAATCGATGGGCGATGATTATTGTTGTTAAACCTGAAGGTAAATGTTTCAGAGATTCTATAATTCCTTTTTCAGTAATACTGTCCAATGCAGAAGTCGCTTCATCCAAAATTAACACTTTAGGGTTTGAATACAAAGCCCTCGCCAATCCTATTCTTTGTCTTTGCCCTCCACTTAGTTTTACTCCTTTTTCTCCGACTTTAGATTCAAATTTCTGAGGCAACTCGGTTTGGATAAAATCAAAAATATCTGCCATTTTAGTCGCTTTCTCTAAACGCTTTTTATCAAAATCACCTTCCCCTTTTCCCATGGTGATATTGCGTAAAATACTGTCATCAAATAAAAAGACATCTTGTGGCACATAGGCCAGATTATCTCGCCAGGATTTTATACTTTTCGAATCTAAATTATTTCCATCAATTTCAATTTGTCCTTCATCCGGTTGAAGCAAACCGACAATCAAATCTATCAGAGTTGTTTTTCCCGAACCTGTAGAACCACAAAAAGCTATGGTTTGTCCTTTCTCTATTTTTATATTGAAATTTTTAAGAATCTCTTGTTTAGAATTAGAATAAGAAAAACTCAATTGTTTTAAGTCAATACTCTTTTCAAAAGGAACCGAAGTCTTTTGTAGAGTTACAGGAGCTTTTTTCTCCAAACTAAGCAATAAGTCATCATACAATTTTTCTACAATTGGAAAATTATGACGCAGTTTAGCCGCAGAAGCGAAAGCACGTTGCAAAGCAGGAAGCAAGCGGTATCCTGCTACCGCATATAGGCTTAAACGTGGGATGGTGGATTGAATATCACCTGCGCGTACAAACAAGAATAAAGTAATGCCTAAAATACTTCCAAAAGCAAGAACCTCTAATAAATATTTTGGCCAAGCCAACAATAAGTTATATTTCGGTTGGACTTTGCAAAACTGATCAGAAGCTTCTTCAAATCTATTATAAAAAAAACCTCTTTGATTGTGAACAGTAATGGTTTTAATGCCGTTCATTAATTCCTGTAAACTTTTGTAGCGCAACAAATTCATCTCTATGCGATGTTTCCCAATTTTCCGCAATATCTTTTTTTGTATGACATACAATAGAAGATAAGCTCCTCCTAAGGCCAAAAACATAAACACTGCTATTTTTACTTCTACCCACAATAACAACGCAAAAATAGCCAAGGCAGTAAAACTTCGGGTAAACAATTCTATTATTGGTATTAATACACCACTGGTGATGGTTCCCACTTCACCAATGATGTAAGTGGTCAGTTTGGAGGTATTGGTGTTGATGAAAAAACCATAAGGCTTATGGATATAGGTTTTGAGTAGCCGAGTACTCAAATTATGTGCAATGGCCCAAGAGTAGCTGTACTGTAGCCACACCGTCATTATTGAAAAAATGCTGGAAAAGCCTATGATGACCATAATTCCAATTCCAAAGGAGAGTAGGAAATCAAAATGACTGGAAAATTCGAAAAAAGTATAAAGTGAAGACAACCAAGGGTTCGTGTCAATGGATTGTGGATCCGACATGAGCTGCATAAAAGGTAGAATCGAAGCTACGCCCATTACTTCTAGTAGCCCCATTATTAAAACAGAAAAAGTCAGTACCACTAATTTTTTCTTTTCCTTCCAGGTTAATATGTTTAGTATCTTCTTAATTAGGCGCTTTTTTAAAATATACGAATTTACTCAATGGTTTGGACCAAACGAAGTATGTATTTTTTATTTTTAAATCAATGATCCAAACTGCTGGAATTTATCGTATATTTTAGTGAGACGAGTTTCGTTAAAAAAAAATGTACTGGGAAACCAAACCTTACCAAGAATGAAATTTCTTAATTGCCTCCTTATTTTACTCTTTTGGACCCCTTCAGTTGTGGGCCATGATTTAATCGGAAAGATAGTTGATGTGAATAATGAACCAATTATTGGAGCCTATGTCAATTCTCTTTCGACAAAAAAACATACCCATTCTGATGAATTCGGGAAGTTTATAATCCGAGATGCACATATTGGAGATTCTCTAAAAATAATGCATCTGGTTTATGAAACGAAGTATGTGGTTCTTGAAAGCATTGAAGAAGAATTACTTATTAAGTTATCCGAAACGTATTTCGAATTAGGAGAAGTCGTTGTCAACCAATCTTCTAAAGAGGTAAATATCATCTCTGCAATCGATATTCAAGCTGCACCTGTAAAATCTTCGCAAGAAATACTCAGAAAAGTACCTGGATTATTTATTGGTCAACATGCGGGCGGCGGAAAAGCAGAACAAATTTTTCTCAGAGGTTTCGATATTGATCATGGTACGGATATTAGCCTTTCTGTGGATGGAATGCCGGTCAACATGGTTTCTCATGCGCATGGTCAAGGCTACGCAGATTTGCATTTTGTAATCCCGGAAACAATAGAAGCCATTGATTTTGGCAAAGGTCCTTATTATGCGGATGAAGGGAATTTTGCTACTGCAGGTTATGTGAAATTTAAAACAAAGGATAAAATTGAAAACTCTCTTGTCGGGGTGCATGCAGGTCGATTCAACTCTATGCGTGCAGTCGGATTGTTCAAGCTTTTGGATTCCGAGAAGAAAAATGCCTACATCGCTTCAGAATATACCTTGACTGATGGCCCTTTTCAAGCTTCCCAGCATTTTTCCAGATACAATGTAATGGGAAAATATTCTTCTAAGCTAAATGATAACAGCCAGTTTACCGGTTTAATCAGCCACTTTTCAAGCAATTGGGATGCATCAGGGCAAATACCACAAAGAGCGGTAGATCAAGGATTAATCAGCCGATTTGGTGCAATTGACAGTACAGAAGGAGGCCAAACTTCAAGGACAAATTTTGCATTGAGTTTCAATAGGATTTTGAGCGATCATGCTTCTTTAAAAAATAACGTTTATTACTCCCTTTACAATTTTGAGTTATTTTCCAATTTTACCTATTTCCTGAATGATCCAACCAATGGAGACCAAATTCGACAAAAAGAAGAACGGCAATTATTCGGATTTGAAAGTTTGTACAGCCACTCTTCTTACTTCAACAATGTAACGGCACTTTTTCAATTTGGAATTGGTATGAGAAACGATTTGGTCAAAGGAAACGAACTCTCTCGAACCAAAAATCGGCGAACCACAATCTCGTCCATTCAACTTGGCGATGTAGATGAGAAAAATTTATATGCCTTTGTTAAAGCCGATTTGGATGTTGGAAAATGGCTATTCGAACCTGTTTTGAGATATGATTTCTTTAGATTCAATTACATAGATTTATTGGATACGCTTTACAACAATCAATTTCAATCGAAGGGAATTTTTACTCCAAAGTTCAATATTATTTATAATGCCAATCCTTCCTTGCAGCTTTTTGTCAAATCTGGAATAGGTTTTCATTCCAACGATACAAGAGTCGTACTGGCACAAACAGCTGAATCGATCCTGCCAGCAGCATATGGCGTAGACGTTGGAGCAATTATGAAACCTGCAAAAAGAATGATCGCCAATGTTGCATTTTGGTACTTGGCATTGGATCAGGAATTTGTTTATGTAGGGGACGAAGGTGTGGTGGAACCGAGTGGTGAAACAAAGCGACTAGGTATTGATTTGGGCTTGAGGTATCAGGTCAGCAATGGCTTATTATTGAGTGGAGATTTTACTTATGCCTACGCACGAAGTGTCAATAGCAATGAAGGTGAAAATTTTATTCCTTTAGCCCCAATATATACCGGAACTGCAGGACTGAATTGGAAAATAAATAAATTCAATACTGTTGTTCAAGTTCGTTATCTTGGAGATCGAGCCGCCAACGAGGACAATAGTATTACTGCAAAAGGTTACACAATCACAGATCTTAGTTTTAATTACAGCGTCAAAAATAAAACATTTGGTTTCGCAATAGAAAATTTATTCAATCAAGAATGGAATGAAACACAGTTTGCAACGGAATCCAGATTGAGGAATGAAAATACACCAATTGAAGAAATTCATTTTACACCTGGTACTCCCTTTTTTATGAAAGGAACTTTCACTTATTTGTTTTGAAAACTTAAAGGAATGGATTTTTCTTGGCCAAAAGAGTACCTGGAATATAAAGAACGTGTTATTGAATTTGCAAAAAGCGAATTGAATAATAATGTGGTAGATCGGGATAAAGGAGAAATTTTTTCATCAGAAGACTGGATAAAATGTGCCCGTTTTGGAATTCAAGGATTGGCAGTTCCTAAGAATTTAGGAGGAGGTTTGGAAGAGGTTGATTTTATGAGGGCCATATTGGCAATGGAAGGTTTTGGATATGCTTGCGAAGACAATGGTTTAGCCTTTGGCCTAAATGCACAGATGTGGACCGTTCAAACGCCTATTTTACATTTTGGAAGTGAAAAACAAAAGCAAAAGTATCTGCCAGCCATGGCAAAAGGGGAATTAATTGGTGCACATGCATTGACAGAACCCGCCGCCGGATCAGATATATTTAGTATGCAGCTTGCCGCTAAAAAAGTAGAGGGTGGCTATGTATTAAACGGAGAGAAACACCTCATCACTTTGGCTCCGATTTGTGATTTCGTTTTGGTTTTTGCCAATTCAAAACCGGAATTGGGCAAGTGGGGCGTAAGTGCCTTTTTAATAGATAAAGAAACTGTTGGGTTCAAAAGAGGTGAACGAAAAACAAAAATGGGCATGCGCACGATCCCATTTGGAGAACTGGAATTTAAGGATTGTTTTATCTCTGAAGATTGCTTGTTGGGCAAGGAAGGATTGGGCTTTAGTATTCTAAATCATTCCTTGGAATACGACCGATGCAGCATATTGGCGAGTCAATTGGGCGCTATGGAAAGGCAGTTGGATAAAGCAATAGCATATGCGAAAGAGCGCGAACAGTTTGGCAAAAGCATATCAAATTTTCAATCCGTAACCAATCGCTTGGCTGATATGAAGTTGAGATTAGAAACCTCAAGGTTGCTATTGTATAAAACGGCATGGTTGAAAAAAAATGGAAAGCCTGCAATGATGGAAGCCGCTTTATTGAAACTTCATTTAAGCGAATCTTTCGTTACCTCAAGCATGGATGCAATGCGTACTTTCGGTGGAATTAGTTATCTTAATGAAAACGGAATTGAAAGAAATCTTAGAGATGCTATAGGAGGTATTCTCTACGCTGGAACTTCCGATATTCAAAGAAATATTATCTCAAAATTACTAGGCTTGTGATTTATTTATTGCAACATAGCGTCATCCAATCTGCCAAAAGATTTCCAGATAAGGAAGCCTTTCGTTTTGGTGGAGAATCCCTCACTTATGTGGACTTGCAAGATAAAATGAACCAAGTGGCGAATTTATTACATAATCTTGGTTTAAAAAAAGGAGACCGTGTTGGGATTTATTTGAATAGAAGCATCGAAACCGCTATTGCTATTTATGGTATTCTAAATGCTGGTGGTGTTTACGTGCCTTTAGATCCTAAAGCTCCTATAGAAAGAACCACTTTTTTGCTCAACGATTGCAATATCGAAATTCTAATAAGTGGGAAAAGTCAAAGACGAAATTTAAGTAAAATTATAAAAGAAAATACGCCTGTAAAAATATTGATTGGACCAGAAAATGTCGAAGACTTCCCAATACGTACTTGGGCAGATGTAGCAAAGCAAGAAAATACTTTTACACCTCCTTTTCCTATTTTGGAAAACGATACTGCATACATCATGTATACTTCAGGTTCGACTGGAAATCCCAAAGGCATTATGCATACCCATTATAGCGGACT
>CALIAG010000417.1 GCA_938041325.1 uncultured Saprospiraceae bacterium
AAACTATCTTTTTATAACAAGTTTATTCGAACTTATAATTTCTCCATCGACTTCTAAAGTATAAAAATACAAACCAGAAAATAAATCTTCTGTCATTATTTTTACCTCTTTCTGATTAGGCAAAATTGTTAAGAATACTTAAAGCTCGCTAAAAGAGACAACAATATTCCCTTTTGATTTTTTGCCATGGGTTAATTTTCGTAATTTTCCGTTACTAACGAGAAAACATTTTAAAAGTAGATTACTGAACTTCTGCTCCTCCACTTTGTATTTCTACAAAGGACTTTTTATTCTCCTTAGATCTTTATTTTATCCGATCTCTTAGATTGATCAAATTTCTACTATGCCAGAATTCGTACACCTGCACTGCCACACGCAATATTCACTTTTAGATGGAGCTTCCGATATTGGGACCATGATGGACAAGGCTGTTCGGGATGGACAGAAAGGTGTTGCGCTGACGGATCATGGCAATATGTTTGGTGCCTTCAAATTCGTGGCAGAAGCTAAAAAACGAAACATCAAACCCATCATTGGCTGTGAGTTCTACTTAGTCGAAGATCGGCACATCAAATCATTTGCAAAAGGGAAAGGCGAAAAAGACAAGCGTTACCATCAATTGCTTTTGGCAAAAAACAGGAAAGGTTACGAAAACCTGACCAAGCTTTGCTCATTGGGATTTATTGAAGGAATGTATTCTAAGTTTCCCAGAATTGACAAAGAACTTTTATTAAAATATTCTGAAGGCCTGATTGCTTCTTCTTGTTGCTTGGGTGCAGAGATTCCGCAAACGATTCTGAGGGGAGATCTTGTAAAAGCCGAGGAACAATTGAAATGGTGGCTCGACCTTTTTGGAGACGATTATTACATCGAATTGCAGCGGCATTCTGGATTGGAAAATATTGATCAAACGGGTGTTAGTCAAGAAGACATTAACCAAGAGTTGATCAAGTTGGCCAAGAAGCATGAAGTGAAAATGATTGCAACCAACGATTCTCATTATGTCGAAGAAGCAGATTGGGAGCCACATGATATTTTACTTTGTATCAATACCGGAAATATTCTTGAAGCAGACAATCGTTTTAAATTTCCAAGTTCTGATTTTTATTTCAAGACTCAGAATCAGATGAGCATCTTGTTTAAAGACGTCCCAGAAGCCATTGACAACACAATGGAAATTTATGACAAGGTGGAAGAGCTTACGTTGGCGCGGGATGTACTGCTCCCCGCCTTCCCTATCCCCCAAGGCTTCAATACTCAAGATGAATTTCTTAGACATATAACTTACGAGGGAGCTAAAAAACGCTATGGTACAATAACCGCAGAAATTTCGGAAAGATTAGATTTTGAATTATCAGTAATTAAAGCTTCTGGTTATCCAGGATACTTCCTTATTGTTCAGGATTTCACAACTACCGCCAGGAATATGGGCGTAGCTGTTGGTCCAGGGCGGGGCTCCGCTGCAGGATCAGCCGTTGCTTATTGTACAGGAATTACAAACGTAGATCCAATTAAATACAATCTACTTTTTGAGCGTTTCTTGAATCCGGAGCGGGTTTCAATGCCGGATATTGATATTGATTTTGATGATGTAGGTCGTTCAAAAGTTATCGATTATGTCATTGATAAATATGGAAAAAACCAAGTCGCTCAAATCATCACCTATGGTACCATGGCTGCAAAGTCTTCCATTCGAGATGTCGGACGGGTACTTGATGTGCCGTTGGGAGATGTAGACAGAGTAGCCAAGACTTTTCCTTTGAACTTAGGTGCCTCTCTTAAAAAAGTACTTGCAACTAAAGACATTGATCCTGGTCTTAAAGAAAAGATGAATTCCGAGGATGTGGACAAGGCTTACCAGTTTCGGAAATTATCCGAAGGCGATGACATTATTGGACAAACGATACGGACGGCTAAGAAGCTTGAAGGTTCTGTTCGTAATACAGGAATTCATGCTTGTGGTGTGATCATCACGCCGGATGACATTACCAATTATGTTCCGGTATCGGTTGCAAAAGATTCTGACTTATTGGTTTCGCAATTTGACAACAGTGTAGCAGAAGATGCAGGTCTTTTGAAAATGGATTTCTTGGGTTTAAAAACCTTGTCCATTATCAAGGATGCCATTGCGTTGGTCAATAAAACGCAAGGCTTCGATATTGATCCAGATTTGATTCCTTTGGAGGATGAAAAGACATACGAACTTTTCCAGCGCGGAGAAACGATTGGAATCTTCCAATATGAGTCAGGAGGAATGCAAAAATATTTGAAGGAATTGGTTCCCAATAAGTTTGAGGATCTCATTGCAATGAATGCCTTGTATCGTCCTGGCCCATTGGCTTATATCCCTAACTTCGTTGCCCGTAAACATGGCCGCGAAAAAATCGCTTATGACCTTCCGGAAATGGAAGACAATTTATCCGAGACTTATGGGATTACAGTTTATCAGGAGCAAGTAATGTTGCTGTCGCAAAAGTTGGCAGACTTCACCAAGGGGGAAGCCGATATGTTGCGTAAAGCAATGGGTAAGAAAAAGAAGAAATTGATTGATGAGATGTGGCCTAAATTTTTGGAAGGTTGTACTAAAAATGGTCATCCGGAAAATGTAGTTAAAAAAATCTGGACGGATTGGGAGGCTTTCGCTTCTTACGCCTTCAACAAATCTCACTCGACTTGTTATGCCCTCATTGCCTTTCAAACAGCTTACCTGAAAGCACATTTTCCAGCGGAATTTATGTCCTCTGTTTTAACACACAACAAAAGTGATATTTCGAAATTGACTTTCTTCCTTTCGGAATGTAGACGAATGGGATTAGAAGTATTGGGACCAGATGTAAATGAAAGTGTTTCCGATTTTAATGTAAATAAAAAAGGCCAAATTCGTTTTGGTATGTCGGCTTTGAAAGGAGTTGGATTGGGACCAGTAGAAGCCTTAACGGAAGAACGAGATAAAAATGGACCTTATATAAATGTCTTCGATATGATGCGCCGACTTGATTTGAGGTCCATCAACAAGAAGGCTATGGAAAGTTTGATATTAGGAGGTGGCCTAGATTGTTTTGATAACTTAACCCGAGCCAATTATTTTGCTCCCTCAGAAAAGTTCGATACTTTCTTGGAGCATTTGCTTCGGTACGGCAACGCTTACCAAAACCAAAAAGCACAAGCAAGCAATTCTCTTTTTGGTGACTCGGAGGACATCATGATTCCTGAGCCCAAAATTCCGCCGTCTAACGAATGGCCTTTGATTCAGAAACTGACGAAAGAAAAAGCAGTCACCGGTATTTTTATCAGTGGACATCCATTAGATGATTACCAACTAGAAGTCAAACATTTCACCAATGCGACTTTAGATAAAATAGAAAACTTTAGGGGTCAAAATCTTACCATCGCTGCAGTCGTGACAATGGCCCAACACCGGATCTCTAAAAAAGGAACAGGTTGGGGATTGTTTACGTTACAAGATTATAACGGCAGTGTGGAATTTCCAATGTTTTCTGAGGATTACCTGAAGTTCAAACATTTGATGGAAGAAGGTTCTGCTTTATTCATCAAAGCAAATTATCAAAAACGTTGGAACAGTGATGAATTTCAACTCAAACTGAAAGAGGTTAGACAACTTGCAGCAATCGGTGCAGAATTAACAAAGTCTATAACAGTGAAAGTTTATCTCGAACAAATTACCAACAAGCTTATCGATGATATCGATCAACTTTGTTTAGAACGCAAAGGCACGCATAAGTTGAAGATGTTGTTTTTGGAACGAACGAATCAAATTAGTTTGAACTTATATTCTCCAGAACGAAAGGTGACCGCGGATAATGAGTTTATTGCGGAGTTGAAGAAGCTGGGGGTTGGGTATAAGGTGGGGACTTAGAGGTCGGTTTTCGGTAGTTCGTGTTTCTTTTGGTTTTCGGTAGTTCTTGTTTCTTTCGGTTTTCGGTAGTTCTTGTTTCTTTCGGTTTTCGGTAGTTCTTGTTTCTTTCGGTTTTCGGTAGTTCGGGG
>CALIAG010000418.1 GCA_938041325.1 uncultured Saprospiraceae bacterium
TCTCCAGAATCAGCATTGGATCTCCCCAAAGCTACTTTCATTCTTTCGACTTTCTTTATGTTATTTCTCAGCGTCATACTCACTGCAGAGTTCAAACTAACCGCATCTTCATAAGCTCTCCAAAAAGATTCAATCTCATCCATTGGAGCCGTTGGCAATGCTCCTTTGCGCAGCGGCACTACATCGAACTCCTGAGGTCCAGACAAGGCTGTTGTAATTCCATCTACTTGTTTGAATAAAGTCGCTGAATATTTTCCGGGAGCTGCGAGCAATCCTTTTGGAGCATCGTCAAACATGCCCGGCTTTGGTTCTTGTAAAGCAAGTGAATTTGGTGCTGGGAAACGCAAATCCCACGCTACTCGATGAAAACCTTTTTTGGTAGGAGCATCTACTCGACGTACGACATTGCCCTCACTGTCTTTAATTGTCAACCACATTTTCGGTTTGTTTTCCGTTCGTTCTTCTTCCAAGGCATCCCATCCTGGAAAAGGAATATTCCCACTGGTCTCTTTCTCTTTCGCTGTACGCTGTTCCTTCTTAGTTTTCAAATCGTCTTTCAAGTAATAAGTCAATACCGCTCCAAATGGAGGATTAGGCGCAACGTAATGTCCAGCTCCCAGATTTCCTTTCATGCCGTCAAAACTCAATTTAGATCGTGGAATGTACCACCAGGCTTTTCGGGTTGAAAACAATGTTGCTTCTTTATTCAAAACTTCATCATTGACTTCCCGCAATACGCTGATGTCATCAAAAACATAAAAACTTCTTCCAAAGGAAGCCCCTACCAAATCGTTTTCTCGACGTTGAATTGCCAAGTCCCGAAAAGAAATAACGGGAACATCTCCTTTCAGTTTCGTCCATCGTTCTCCACCATTGGAACTAAAATAAATTCCGAATTCCGTTCCAGCAAAAAGCAAACCTTCCTTCACATGATCTTGTACCAAACGCCAAACCAAATTACGTGTCGGCATATTATTCTGAATCTGTTTCCACGTTTTTCCTCGATCAGAGCTTTTTAAAATATACGGTTTGTAATCTCCATTCTTATGGTCATCCAATGCGACGTACAAAGTATTTTCATCAAACAAGTCAGCTTTGATGTCATTGATATAAGGCACCTTCGGCATACCAGAGATACTGCTGACTTCAATCTTCCGCCAAGTCTTTCCGTAATCTTCCGTCACTTGAATCATCCCATCATCCGTACCGATGTAAATAATATTTTCATTTTTCGGAGACTGCGCGATAGAAGTAATGGTGTTATAGTTTGACATGGCTGAAATATCCCAGGCATTGTCCCAACTTTGCACCTTTCCCATAATCGGCAATTCCACTCGATTCTCATCTCTAGTCAAATCCCCAGAAAGCGTTCGCCAATCATCTCCGCGATTGTCCGAAACCCAAAGTCTTTGCGAAGCAAAAAAGATGCGTGTTGGAGAATGTGGACTGACCAATATTGGCGCATCCCAGTTGAAGCGTTCGTAATCCTCCCCTTCTGCTGGCTCTGGTTTAATATTCACCACTTCTCCATTCGTCAAATCGATACGGGCCAAAGTCCCTTGTTGACGCTGTCCATACATGATGTCCGGATTTCCGGGTTCAGTGGCAGGTTGATGACCGTCCCAATTCAAGACGACTGTCCAATCTGAGTTTTGAATGCCTTGCACGTTATCTGTTCGGGAAGGTCCACCTTCCGTGGAGTTATCTTGTGTTCCTCCATAAATATTGTAGAAAGGTTCTGCATCATCAACAGCGACTTTGTAAAACTGCGTCAGTGGCAGGTTGGCCATGAATCGCCAATTTTCCGCAAGGTCAAAACTTTCATAAATGCCACCATCCGTTCCCATCAATAAATAATCTGGATCGTCCATTCTAAAAGCAAGGGAATGGTTATCGGAATGCTTGTGTTCTTCCTTCATTCTTCTGAATGTTTTTCCACCATCATCAGATATCTGTACCCGAACATCCATTAAATACAAGCGGTCAAAATTATGTGGACAAGCGTAGAGTTCTTGATAATAATGTGGCCCTGTTGCTCCAGAAACTGCGTCGGACATTTTGGTCCAAGTGGAACCTCTATCTGTTGAGCGATACACTGCTCCCGTTCTTCTGTCCAATTCAATCGCTGCATAAAGCACATCAGGTTGTTGGTGAGAAATGGCAAGGCCGATTTTACCCATATTGGATTTCGGCAATCCGGTTTCTAATTTTTGCCAAGTTTCTCCGCCATCGCTGCTTCGGTGCAAGGCCGTTCCCGGTCCTCCTCCCATGTAAGCGGCCACGGTTCGGTGTCTGTCCCAAGTCGCTGCATACATTTGATCTGGGTTACGTGGATCAAGATGTACTTCTGTTACGCCCGTCCATTCTGAGTTTCCTAAAACTCGCTTCCAGTTTTTTCCACCATCTGTGGATTTATATAAACCTCTTTCTCCACCTTTCGTCCACAAGGGTCCTTGTGATGCCACCCAAATCACATCGGAATTATCAGGGTGAATTATAATTTTAGAAACGTGCTCTGATTCTTTTAAGCCCATATTTTCCCAAGACATCCCACCATCATCCGATCGATACACTCCGTCTCCAAAAGCCAAGTGTCTTCCACCCACATTTTCACCAGTCCCAACCCAAACCACATGCGGATTCTTGGGATCAACTGTCACACAGCCTGTCGCAAAGGATCCTTCGTTGTCGAAAATAGGCTTCCAAGTTACACCAGCATTTTGCGTTTTCCAGACGCCACCAGAAGCTACAGCTGCATACCAAGTATTGTTATCCTTTGGATGGATGGCAATATCAGAAATACGACCGGACATTAAAGCCGGTCCGATGCTTCGCATTTTGAGGCCAGAAAAATTATCGTCTGACCAGGAGTCGGTTTGGGAAAACATTGGTAGAACGATACCAATGAGTAAAAAGGTAAGGAGTTGTTTTCTCATGTGAATGGTTTTTTTGCTTTGTAATCTTTGTAAAATACGGAATATATTTTTTCTCGAAGAGAATTCGGTGGCAATTCAGATTGGGGCATAAAAAAATGGAGATGACTTTTAACGATTGTTTTTAGGTCATCTCCATTTGAGTCGATCTTTTGTCTTCAAAAACTTACTTTTCCTTCGCTTCATTCTTTGTTGATTTAAAAATCAAGTTAAACTTAATAGCGATACAGATAATTACCAATATAACATGACATTCCTTACTTGGTATAATATCTATTTGTTCAAAAAGATTACCCAACAACTCTGGAACCAAATCATTGACCAAGTCAATCAATATTGGTGAGAGTATAATTCTAGAAATAATTTTACGAAAATAGTTTCCTTTTTTCTTAGGCTTGCGATTGTTGTTCAGCATGATCTACAATTTTATTGATGAAATGAAACATCCTTTGTGTAAGGACTTCTCTCTAATGACCATTTCAAAAAGGAAATCATACCTCCTGTTTCTTTTTACTTCCTATAAATGCTTTTTCGTTTTTATTTACTTACAAAATCTCGTTTCAAACAGGAATTTGGTATTCGTTACAATGACTTGTTATAAATAACAAGTCATTGTTTGCATTAGAATTTAATGCTGTAAAAAATAACAAATCCAATGAAGTACTAAGAAATTGATTGTTATAAAATACAAGCGGACAAAGAACTTGCATACTACTCAAACACAGGAGTATATTGACCGTACGCATTCGAAATATATTTTTTCATTAAATCAATTTCATCATGAATACAATTATTATCATTCTATTAATTACAGTATTTGCTGGTTTGTTTTATTACTTAAGAAACCAAAAAACAAACCATTATTCCAAAATCAATTCAACGGAGCAGGATCCAGACTTTACCAATGGAGATTGTTCTGATTACCATGGCATGGGGCATGCTTAATGAATTTTAAAATAAACCAAGGGTATGAAAAAACCTATAAATAATTTCATTCAGGATCTCTACCAATCTTATTGGTTACCTGCTTTTCGCTTAGCGAACAGGATTACTCAGAGTCCCGAAAACGCAAAAGATATTGCGAGTGAAAGCCTTTTGATAGTAATTTCAAAAGTCGAAGTCTACGATTTATTAAATCGGTATGCTGATGAAAACGGTTATTTGAAAAAGGCTATAAACGGTCGCTTTGTAACAGATGACAATAACAGATTTCTTGTCAGTTTAATCAATACCGTCGTTAGAAACAAAAGCAATACTTTTTTAAAGCAATCGAAACGAATAGACTTAGTTGAGGGTACTTATTTTCTTTCTAAGATGTGGAAAGAGGATGATCCTTCAAAAGATAAATCGGAGGTTTCTAACAAGATTTATAATTGGAGTGAAAAATATCTTACGGCGAAGCAATTGGAAGTTTTTCGTTTAAAGATGTACGAGAACCTCACTTTAAAAGAAATCGCACAAATCATTGGGGTTTCAACTTCTGCAGTTACCAGACGTTGGTCTCACGCTATTAGGCATTTAAAACGTTGGCAGCAACATTCGAAACAACCTTTATTTCAATAAATTATCTAAATAAAATTTTGAACATGTTCTTAAATAATAATAAAAATGTAAGTCCGGTTTTGAAACCAGGAATTAAAAATTACCTCATTGACATTGATGGAACCATCTGTGATGATGTACCAAATGAAGAACCAGAAAGAATGGTTACTTGTCTGCCGTATCCAGACGCTTTGGAAATTCTCAACAAATGGTTTGATGAGGGACATATCATTACCTTTTTTACTTCGAGGACTGAAGAGCATAGAGCAATTAGTGAAGGCTGGTTGAAAAAACACAATTTCAAATACCATGGATTACTGATGAACAAACCCCGTGGAGGAAATTACCATTGGATAGACAATCATATTGTTAGAGCAACAAGATTCAAAGGCAAATTTACGGACCTCGTTGTTAAAAATAAAAAAATAGAAGTATTTGACAACGGTTAATTCCGTTTTCACTTTTTTTCACTAAACCAAATTTTGTAAGTATAGTGAAAAATTGTTATATTCAAAAGAGAGGATTTTTAATTAAAAGATTACTATGACTGCATCACATTATCACCTAATCAATATTTGCGTTTGCTTAATAGGCTTTGCAACCTTATATACAATTTGGTCAAAAATTCAGCGTCGAGAAAGTCCTGAAGATTTCGGGTACCAATATCTTGCGATAGCTGTCTTAACTTGGGCATTGTCTTCAAGTAGTTCTTTGGTCATATCATTTTTGGGATACGAAGAAACGTCTTTTGCCTTAGGTATTTCCGTTGTATTTTCTACATTCAACAATGCATTGTTTTTGTTTGCGCTACAATACTTTGATTTTGCACCTCCCATTTTGAGGGGAAATCAAAACAGATGGATACAGGTTATAATTGGCTCAAGTCTCTTTGTTGTTTTCTCAACGTGGACTTTAGTTGCCAGTTCCCCTTCGCTTGTGTTTATACCAGATCTACTTTTTTCCGGAATAACCTCTGTACTTGTTGGCTACACATTTATCAACTCGTTTATTGCTAGAAAATTAAAACCAATGGCAGTGGTAACTTTCGTAGTAGTAGCGATAGCCATCACGACATTAGGGCTTTTTGTTTATCAAAATATGTATTTGCAAACAACTGCAGAAATCCAAGAGCCAGCATTATTCAAGACCTTATTATTGACTACGCATTTGTGTTTCATGCTTGTATTTTTAGCTTCATTTGTAGCTTGGTATATGGAAAGAAAATTGATCCCGGGAATCAATGAAATGAAAGTTCAATTCAATAAAATTAAATCCAATAGATTGGTAATAAAAGTATCTGTTGATAAACATTTTGAACGAAAGGAAATTGTATTTTCTCCTGCTTCATACATTTACTTTTTGCTTTTTGCGGTAAGCAAATTGTATCGTGACAGTGGACTTACTCCAAAGGAGTTGCCTCATCAAGGTGTTATTGTATCAAGAATAGAGAAAAGAATTCAAAAGAAAAATGGGAGGTATCAAAACGCCAGTAATCCTATTGCCAACGCGGCTTTGGGAAAATGGCCTTTCTTTTTTGAAAAAGGGCCTAAAGGTTTTGAACTAACACTTCTTGCTTCTAGTATTTTGATTCATCCAAGATTGATCCATGAGCAATTGGAGCTTTTACAAACGGATAAGCTGAAAAAATTTGAGAGAGAAATTAAATTAATCAAAGCAATCTACACCGAATGGAATTCCAAGAAGGAAAAAGAGGTAGAAGTGATTGACGCTTAATAATAGATAGTTTTCAAATAAAAAACCAAACTGAAAAGATCCGTATTTTTCTATTACTACGGCTTTTCAGTGAACCATTAATGATTCTTACTCAAGTCCAATAATCTTAGGTTCTTAAAATCAATAGGATGGCTTTCTGCTTGTAAAGAGATATAACCTGCAGACAGAATCTGACCATTGAGGCTTTGCCATTTTGTAGAGTCCACACCAAACTGCGCCCAATCTTCTGCCCCATTTTTGATGTTGATATAAGTTTCGTCAATTTGAGGTTGGGAATAAGTGAGAACGGTATCGCCGTTGATAAGATGATGGATCAAAGAGTCACCGTGAACAATCAATTCTGCAGAGATCCATTGATCGCCATGATAGGTTTTGGAAGTAGATGAAATGCAATGCGTACGGTCCAGCTTATTTTTATAGATGACATTGGTTCCAGGGGAACACATGTTGCCGGTAGGTCGTTCTTTTCCATCGTTCAGTCCTCCTAGCAATTGCATCTCGACAGACACTGGAAAATCTTGATCAAAATCGTTGCTTTCTGCAGATTCAGAATGAAACATGACGCCACTATTCCGTACGTTCCAACTCGCCCCTCCTTTTACTTGCTCGCCCCAAAAACGGTAATCGAATTTTAGTATAAAATTAGAATAAGGAGTTTTGTAATACATATGTGCAAACTTGTCTTCAAAATTTTCGTAGTTGGCGTAGCTGATTCTGATGAAGCTGTCCTTAGCTTGAAAAGTATTTTTATAATTGTTGCCTAATGGTTCGCCCGAAAATTTAATCGTCCAATCGTCTAGGTTTTTGCCATTGTAAAGTTGTTCCCATTTTTCTGCATGCACTTCTTTCTTTAGCATTTGTTTGTTTTCAGAACAAGCAGAGCAAAGAATAAAGAAGACAAAGGACAGAAGGAAAGAGGAGTTTTGCATAATCACATATTGACTTAGGATATGTGTGAAATTAATGATTTTTTCGAAATACCATAGAAAACGAATTTTTATCGAATCAAGGTGTCAGTTATTTATTCACGTCTGTATACTTTTTAGCTCTTTTTTTCATTCGTGCATCCGTGGTGTTCTCTTTACACGACAGTTCGTTCTTTAATTAGTGAATTCGTGGTCAACCTTTCTTCTCTTCACATTCGTGGTCAAATTTTTTTAACATTCGCGGTCAACAAATTCCACCCCAAAAACCTTATCTTGTATAATCATGAATCTTCGCCAAACATTCCTCCTCTTGATTTGTGTTCTTTCTTTTCAACAATCAATCCATGCGCAGAAAAGAACGGAACCGGAAATCGTAATCAGCATCTTCTTTGGTGGTGGCAGTTATTATGTTGATTTGGCGCAAACAGAGAAACTGTTCCAGCTGATAGATGATATTGAGAACCTAGAGCATTATGCCATTTACATTCATGGACATACCGATAATATTGGAAGTGTAGAATACAACCAATGGCTTTCGGATATGCGTACCGATAGCGTGATTCAAAAAATGATGACCAAAGGAATTGGAAGAGAATTGATTAACCAATGGGATTTTGGAGAACTGAACCCTGTGTTCGATAACAGTACTTGGGAAGGGAAATTAAAAAATAGACGGGTTGATATTATTTTTAAAAAATTGGAAAGTTGATTGATTTAAAAAAGTGAAAATAATTTCTTTTTAGGAGTCTGTAAAAATTTTATCAGGCGCATACTTTCCCTCTTTATTGGACGTAGATTTTTCGTCTTCTGTATTATCTTCCGTTTCTGATTTTAAATTTTTGGCAATCGTAAAAAAGAAAGTTGTTCCTTCTCCTATTTCCGATTCTACCCAAATCTCTCCCTTGTGCCGGTGGATAATCTTTTTACAAAGCGCCAGTCCAATACCTGTTCCTTTATAATCTCTTTTGTTGTGCAAACGGCGGAAGATGTCAAAAATTCGATCTTGGTATTCCCCTTCAATACCAATGCCATTGTCTTTGACAGAGAACTTCCAAAAGTCGTCCGAATGATTCTCAACCTGCGCGATCGTAACCTTAGGAGTTTCGCTTTTATTAAATTTCAGGGCATTGCTGATTAGGTTATTAAAAACCATTTCGATTTGGTTTTTCTCACAAAGGATCTCTGGTAGAGGCCCTGACTTAATGACTGCATTCTTTTCTTTGATCGTTTCGGATTGGTCTCTAATTTTGGTTTTAACCACTTCGTTTAAATTCGTCTGCTCAAAAACAATCTCCTTTTTCCCTACTTTAGAAAAGGTAAGGATGCTATTGATTTGTTGCGACATTCTGCGTACACCATCTACTGCAAAATCAATGTATTCAAATGCTTCCTTATCAAAATGTTCTTTGTATCGATGTTTTAAAAGACCGATAAAACTTCCTACTACACGCAGCGGTTCCTGCAAGTCATGTGAGGCGATATAGGCGAACTGTTCGAGGTCTTTATTCGAACGTTGTAAATCTTTATTGGAATCTACCAATTTATGCTCTCTCCTTTGCAGTTTCAACTCTACTTCTTTCCGTCTTTTAATTTCTAAGTTGAGGTCATCATTGTATTTTTGCAAGATTCGATTTCGTTCTTTGATGCTTCTGGTGTAATACCGAAAGGCGCTTAGAATAATTAAGATTCCTAAAAACAAGGCTCCTAATTTAAACCACCATGTTTCCCAAATAGCTGGCCTCTTAATAATTTTTATAGTTGTCCCTTCTTCATTCCAAACACCATCATTGTTGGCAGCTTTTACTCGAAAAGAATATTCTCCATGTTTTAGATTGGTGTAAGTTGCAGTCCTTATATTTTCAGTATAAGTCCAGTTTTCTTCAAAGCCTTCTAATCGATATGCATATTTGTTTTTTTCTGAACGGTTGTAATTCAGTGCGACGAAATCAAGTGAAAGGTAATAATCGTTGTAATCTAAAACGATTTCCTTAGCAAAAGTTCCATTGCTCAGCACCTCTCCATTAGGGCTCATTTTTTTAATATCCGTTACATAAACAGGTGGTGCAATTTCGTTTCTTTTAATTTGTTGCGGATTGAATTTTGTAATTCCTCTTCGACTGCCAAAGCTAAA
>CALIAG010000419.1 GCA_938041325.1 uncultured Saprospiraceae bacterium
CCTACCAATAACACAAAAATTCCAAAAATCCAATAAGTCGTTTTTGTAGTAAAAACTTTGATGACACTTTTTTTATAAAGCGTATAAAAGAACAAACCCGGAAGAAAAAATAAGCCCGCAATGCTTTTCGTCAATACCGCAGCACTTAAAGTAAGTGCAAAAAGGAGTGCATACTTTCGTTCATAGTTTTTTAAATATTTATAGTAAAACAACATTGAACTCACTAAAAACAAAAGCAGCAAAGCATCATGATCTCCCGTCCGCGCTACATGCCCTCGGATAAACCCCATAGAAGTAATCAGCACCATTACCGAAGCAATTCCAGCATACCAATTGTTCAATTCTTTATAAAAAAAGCGAAGGATTAAAACCAGCATTGTCAAACTGGCCAATGCCGCTGGTAGGCGAATCGCCAGTTCATTATAGCCAACGGTTTTTAAAAAGAAGACCTGACACCAGATCAGAAGAGGAGGTTTGGTTTCCCAAGTATCCGGGTTGCCCATAAAATAGCGCACAAAGAAATTCCCATTGTGAGACATCTCATAGGCATGAATCGCATTCCGGCTTTCATCCCAAAGATATAGGTTGGGTAGATCCAAATGTAGAAACAACGGAAAATACGCCGCAATTGCCATCAAAAATCCCCATCCCAATAATTTCCTTGAATCCATCGACAATATTAAGCATAGCCTTACAATTTTAAAAGCTAATGGAAGAATAACTAGTAAAAAAAGAATGTCTTTTTAGCCACTATTTAAAGTCACTAACAATAAAACTCTGCGCTCCATTCCTTAACTTTACACAAATTCGATTTCAATGAACCAGACGGAACAAGTATTACATACTACGAGATTTTCTGAATACGATATTAACCTCTTCAAAAGCGGCAAACACTTTAAATTGTACGAGAAACTCGGCAGCCATCTGATGAAGGTCGATGGCAAGACTGGTGTTTACTTTGCCGTTTGGGCGCCGAACGCTAAAAAAGTATCGGTTATTGGAAATTTCAATTCCTGGGAAAAATCAACACATACTCTTTATGCCCGTTGGGATCACTCCGGTATTTGGGAAGGGTTCATCCCAGACTTGGAAAATGGAACACTTTACAAGTATGCTATTGAAACTACTAAAAATCAACTTTTAGAAAAAGCAGATCCCTTCGCACGTTTCGCAGAACAACCACCCAATCAGGCTTCCATTGTTTGGGAAGATGATTATAAATGGAAAGATAAAAAATGGATGGCTGACCGCAAGAAAAAGCAAGGTCATGCACAACCCTTTTCTTGCTATGAAGTTCATTTGGGATCTTGGAAAAAGAAAATCAACGAATGGAATCAGTCTTTGAGTTATATTGAAATGGCGGATCAACTCGTCGCCTATGTGAAAGAACTCAACTTTACCCATGTAGAGATGATGCCCGTTATGGAACATCCGTATTTTCCTTCTTGGGGATATCAAATAACAGGCTATTTTGCGCCAAGTAGTCTTTTCGGAAATCCAGCGGAATTCAAATATTTAGTGGATGCATTTCACGAAGCAGGTATTGGTGTTTTATTGGATTGGGTGCCTTCCCATTTCCCAGAAGATGCGCATGGCTTGGCTTATTTTGATGGAACGCATCTTTTCGAACATGAAGATCCACGCAAAGGATTTCATCCAGATTGGAAGAGTGCAATTTTTAATTATGGTAGAAACGAAGTCCGTGCTTTCTTAATTTCAAATGCAATCTTTTGGATGGAACAATATCACGCAGACGGTCTGCGGGTGGATGCTGTAGCTTCGATGCTTTATCTGGATTATTCACGCGAAGACGGAGAGTGGATTCCCAATCAATATGGTGGAAATGAAAATTTAGAAGCCATTGCTTTTTTACGAGAATTCAACGAACAAGTCTATGCTCAATTTCCTGATGCAGTCACCATCGCAGAAGAATCGACTTCCTTTGCTGGCGTGTCTAAACCAACTTACGTTGGAGGTTTAGGCTTTGGTCAAAAATGGATGATGGGTTGGATGCATGATACTTTGGATTATTTTGGAAAAGAAACTATTTATAGAAGTTACCATCAAAACGATATCACCTTTAGCTTGGTCTATGCCTTTACGGAAAACTTCATGCTACCACTTTCGCATGATGAAGTCGTCCACGGAAAAGGATCTTTGATCAATCGAATGCCAGGAGATGAATGGCAGAAGTTTGCAAATTTGCGGTGTTTGTTTAGCTACATGTATATGCATCCAGGCACAAAACTTTTGTTCATGGGATCAGAGTTTGGACAAACAACAGAATGGAATATAGAGACCGGACTCGAATGGTACTTGACCGAATTCAAATTCCACAAAGGAATTCAAACACTTATCAAAGATTTGAATGCGCTTTATAAAGAAAACACAGAATTGTATGAAAAGCAGTTTGACCACGATGGCTTTGAATGGATTGATTACAGCGATCACAAAAACTCTGTCCTCTCATTTGTTAGAAAAGACCATGCTGGAAATGAACTGCTAGTCGTTTGTAATTTCCTACCAACGCTGATAAACGATTACAAAATTGGTGTGGCTAGCAAATCAAAATGGAAAGAGATTTTCAACAGTGATGCGGAAAAATACGGCGGCAGCAATCAATTGAATACAGAATCACTTAGTCCTACAAAAGAAGAATGGCATGGCAGACCTTACTATATTGAAGTAAAGACAGCACCATTATCGATTATGGTTTTCGGATCGACGGCAAAGAAAAAAACAAAAGCCAAAGTCAAGAAATTAGCGAAACCGAGTAAAAAATAAAACTTAGAAAAACAAAATCTGCCATGGAAATAAAACTCTATCAAGTTGATGCTTTTAGTTCCAAACTATTTGGAGGAAACCCTGCTGCTGTTTGTCCTCTTGCTGAATGGCTTCCAGATGAAGCCATGCTAAATATTGCAATAGAAAATAATTTATCGGAAACCGCGTATTTCGTACAACTGGAAGAGAATAAATTTCACTTGCGGTGGTTTACACCAGAAATAGAAATGGATCTTTGTGGCCATGCGACTCTTGCCAGTGCTTTTGTGATTTTTGAAGAACTGAACTTTAAAGGTGATGAAGTTTTTTTTGAAACGAAGAGTGGAATGCTCAGCGTTACAAGAAACGGAGACTTGTTTGAAATGGACTTGCCTTCACGACCTCCTACCCCATCCGACCTTCCAGAAATTATCAAGAACTGTTTGGACATCCAACCTGTTGAAGTTTTAAAATCCAGGGATTATCTTTTGTTATACGAGAGCGAAGAGCAAGTAAAAATGTTAAGCCCTGATAGTGGTTTAATCAGCCAAATCAATATTGACCCCGGTGGAATCATTGCAACAGCAAAAGGCAATGAGGCGGATTTCGTTTCACGCTTTTTCACCCCACAAGCCGGTATCTTTGAAGATCCCGTCACAGGTTCTGCGCATTGTACCCTTGTCCCTTTTTGGGCAGAGCGATTGGGCAAAACAGACCTTTATGCCAGACAGATTTCGCAAAGAGGCGGAGAGTTATTTTGCAACTTAAAAGGAGATCGTGTGAAAGTCAAAGGTCATGCAATCAAATACCTTGAGGGAGTTATTTTTATCTAAACCTCCTTTTATAGCTAAAAAATCAATCAGAACCTCTACACACATTCGAATCAAAGGACTTTAGTCCCTTAGAATCCAATACCAAATAATCGCCATAAATAAACTTGCCTGAACGCAAAAAACCTGTTTTCAGCTTTATAATCCCCTCTGATAATATATTTCCTCTTCTCTTCGATCAATTATACGCTCATTAAAACCATAAAATCAAATCACAATTTGATTCTGCATTTTCAGTTAAAAACCAATAAAAGTTTTTGTAGGTAAAAAAAAAGTAATACATTTGACTAAATTCAAAATTGGTTAACCAATTGACTGGTCAACCAAAAAGGCGTTTACCAAAAATTACTAATTACAGGAAGCTGCATAACTTTATGGAAATGGCAGTTAACAATTAAATTAGAATATATAGATTTTCTTTTAAATCAAGCAATAACTCCTTTATGTATGAAACGAAATAAAAACACGCTAAACTCAAGTTAAAAAGTTTTGGTAAGTAAAGCTTCTTGCCAAAACCCTTTCCATTGCTAAAATTCAAACTGACAAGGTTAATCAAATTTTCAAAGTGTACATCCTTTGGACTATCATTCTATTGCTTATTGTCAAAATAGCCCACCAAAGGTGGGCGAAACCTAGTAAAAACTTAAATAAAAAATTATGACACCAAAATTAAGTACTTATTCCAACAATTCTCTTTGGACATTATGTCTAATGGTATTGTTATTTTGTCTGCCGAATTTTTCGCAGGCAAATACAAACGGGGAAGAAATAAAATCTATTTCTGGAACAGTCACCTCTTCCGAAGACAACCTTCCATTAATTGGGGTAACTGTCGCTATTAAAGGAACAGCTACTGGTACCGTTACAGATATTAACGGAATGTATTCTTTAGATGCAAATGAGGGCTCAGTCCTTGTTTTCAATTACACTGGATTCAAAGAACAAGAAATTGTTGTCGACACGAGATCTACTTATGATGTAGTTATGACTGGAGATGTTGCTCTTTTAGATGAAGTTGTTGTTGTTGGGTACGGTACCCGTAAAAAGTCACACAACACTGGTGCCATTGCACAGGTAGGTGGCACAGATATCGTAGCCATTCAAGCCAATCGTGTGGATGATGCTTTAGCTGGTAAGTTAGCAGGTGTATTGATTCAAAATCAAGATGGAGAACCTGGTGCGGATCCAAAGATTCAAGTTAGAGCAGCTTCTTCTATTACTGGTGATTCTCAGCCACTAATTGTTGTGGATGGATATCCAATTTCAGGAAGTTTGGCAACAGTTAATCCAAACGATATTGAAAGTTTGGAAGTATTGAAAGATGCGGCTTCAGCTGCTATTTATGGTTCTAGAGGAGCAAATGGTGTAATCTTGGTTACTACTAAAAAAGGAAAATCAGGTAAAGCAAGCTTTAGTTACAATGCATATGTGAGCACCTCGAGCAGATATGTAAAAGACGTTGAACAACTAAAGACTGCTGGAGAATGGGCAGATATATTGGATGCTGGTATCGCTGATGGAACCTATAACGTTTCTGAACTAGATCAGGATTTGGTCAATTACAGAATAAATGCTTTTAGAAATTCCCCTGATGTTGTTGCTGCGGAAGATTGGCTTTTCCAAAATGGAAATAGTATGAACCATAACTTCAGCATGAGCGGAGGTTCTGATGATATAAATTACTTTGCTTCTGTCGGTTACCAAGACACAAAGGGTGTTGTAATCACTCAAGGTTTTGAAAGATACAATGCACGTTTGAATCTCAATGCAAAGTTGGGTAAGAGATTCAAAACTGGATTAAATTTCAGTGGATTTGTTTCAGATAGAGATATCGTAGGTCATGACATGAGAGACCTTTTAAGAGCATACAGTGTTCACCCTATTTACCATACAGCAGCTTCAATTGCATTCGTTCAAGATTTGGATCAACAAGCACAGGCTTTGGGATTGGCTCCATTTGACGATGGTTATAGAGGAGGCGATGCTCCATTCAACAATAGCATCTATACATTAGAAGTTGGTGATTGGGCGAATGATTGGCACTACGGAAGAAGCGGTAATGGAATTGGAGGATCAGGAGATGCAGGTCCTGCTACAAAGCTTGACAATACCGATCTATGGGAAAAAACGTATTTCGCAAACATTAGCACCTATTTGCAATACAGTTTACTAGAAGGCTTGGACATCAAAACCGTTCTAGGTGGAGATCTAAGAGATACTCGAAATTTTTTCTCTAGAACACTTGAGTTTGACTCTCGAGCTCGTACCAATCAAACCCGTCTTAACACAACAGATACAAAAAGATCTTCTGTATTAAGTGAAACAACTTTGAACTATACGAAAATTTTTGGCCAACATGATCTATCTGCAGTAGCTGGTGTAGAATTTCAAAACTTCTATGTCGATGCAATTCAATTAAACGGAGGAAATGTGCCTTATGGTTTGCCTCTAAATTACGCACTTTTAGATCCTGCAGATATCGCTGTTTCTGAAAGAGACGAAACGATTACAAGAAGAAGTGTATTTGGAAGAATTAACTATGCATTCGACAATCGTTATTTAGCATCTGTATCAATCAGAAGAGATGGTGATTCTCGATTTGGAGCGAACAATAAATTCGCAACATTCC
>CALIAG010000420.1 GCA_938041325.1 uncultured Saprospiraceae bacterium
ACTTCTTAAATAGTGTAGAAATAGGATGGTTTAACAAACAAGGAAACAGCTCATCTACGAGAAGAGGAATACACTTTTCAATTTTCGAAATTTCAGGAAAAAGATTGAAGTAAATTAGGTGCTCAGCAATTGGCTTAGCTGAATGTAGAGGAAGTCTCCAATGAAGAGATTCGTCATCTAAGGATCAATTCAATTGATCTACAAATCATCAGAAAATTAATAAATAATTAGATTGGATTTTTTAAAACGAAGGACCACATAAATAAACACGATACTCTTTTTAAGAAAAAGGTTTCGTGTTCATATAAGTTTATCTTCTCTCTTTAAAATCTAGAGTAAGAGAAAAGATATTAGAAGCCAATACCGGAGAAACATTTCCGATATCTGTCAAGGCATAATCTATGGTAAATCGGCCAAGCTTTAAGCCAACACCAAAGTTCGGTTGCATCGTTAATATTTCTTTGTCAATATCAAAATCATCGATCGATCTTTGAATATTTCCAAGACCAGCACGAAGATAAATGAAGTCATTATAACCTACCTCAATTCCCAATCTCGGATCGATGTTTACACCTTTCGAACTCACCAAAACATTTCTTTGTCCATCAGTCGTAAAAAGGAAATCGACTGTGGCTAAAAAGGAAACACTTTCTCCAAACTTGGTATCATATCCTGCACCTAATGCAAAACTAGGTCTCGTTATTTCAGTTGAACTAACAGGAATCTCATTATTGGTTGCAGCAAATATTTGCTTGTCTTCATCTGTCAGGTTAAAAGTCCATGAATTAAACGTTGAAGATATATCTCTTGCCATCAAACCAAATCGCCAGTTTTTAGTACGGTATTGCGCACCAAAGTCCAATCCAAATCCCCAAGCATTTGCAAAACGTCCCAAAACTCTTCTAATCACTTTTGCATTCCCTCCAATGGATAATTCTTTGCCTTTTAATTTTATCGTTCGAGCATAAGATCCCGTAATTGCATAATCAGCAGCCGAAAACTCAGTAACATTGTCGTAATTAATTGTTCCATCTGGTTCAACAAGATTCAAAGTATTGGGAATTTGATCTACCCCTAATCGAATCAAGGAAAGAGCAAAGAAAGAATTATTGTCTGCGTTCAAAGGCTTTCCAAAAGCGATAAAATCGTATTTACCAATGCCTGCAAACCACTCTGCATGCATCGCTCCTAATTGAAATGGAGCTTCAATATTTGTCAATCCTGCAGGATTCCAATAGGTACTTGTTATATCTGAAACGATGGCAGATTGCGCCGAAGCCATTCCTTGTGCACGACCACCCACTCCAATAGAGAGGAAATCATTGCTGAATTTCACTTGAGCGTCGAGATTTCCCAAACTCACAAAAAATGCCAATCCAACTAGTATCGCTTGTAATATTCTAAACATTAAGAGTAGTTTTGCCGCAAAAATAGCGAAATTATTTATTTCCAACAGAACGTTGAACTTTTGTATTTACAGGATAGGATACTGTATAAACGCAATTCTGTGTCCCAAAGTATTTTAGACTTTATTCTAAATAATTTAGTATAAAGTCTACTAATCATATGCAAGACTTGTACCAAGTGTTTTTTAACTTCATCCGCTATTTAGACTATTTACTTAACTTTCGGGTATTATCGCGAATTTAGTGCAAAAATTGATACTTATTTGACAGTAGAAGTACCTGATATTCAAGGATCAGGAGTATTTTTGCAGTGATCTATAACAAAGAACAAAATAATACTATGATAGATAGAAGTGGTTCCGCAAAGTTATTTGAAGAAGCCAAGGCTTATTTTCCTGGAGGAGTAAACTCGCCTGTAAGAGCATTTAAATCTGTTTCAGGTCCTCCTTTATTTATAAAAAAAGGCAATGGCTGTCGCATGACAGACGAAGATGACAATGATTATATTGATTTCTGCTGCTCTTGGGGACCACTCATTTTGGGGCATAATAATGATACAGTTCGGGAATTCGTTATCGAAACTGTTGCAAATGGCACTTCCTTTGGGACACCAACCAAGTTGGGGAACCAATTGGGGAAAATGATCCTTGACAACAATAGTTATATAGATAAAATCCGATTTGTTAGCTCAGGGACCGAAGCTGTGATGTCTGCCATACGTTTGGCAAGAGGCGCTACCGGCAAAAACAAAGTCCTCAAATTCGAAGGTTGCTACCATGGTCATGTGGATTCTTTATTGGTAAAAGCAGGCTCGGGCTTAGCGACTTTTGGCGTCAGTACTTCTGCTGGTATTCCCGAATCTTTTGCAAAAGAGACCTTGGTCATTCCATTGAATGATCCCGTTGCACTTGAAAACACCTTAAAAGAACACGGAGATGATATTGCTTGCGTGATCGTTGAACCAATTCCTGCTAATAACGGTTTACTTTTACAAGATCAGTCTTTCATCACCTGGTTGCGTTTTTATTGTGATAAATACAAGGTCTTGCTCATTTTTGATGAAGTGATTTCTGGATTCAGAGTTGGCTTTGAAGGAGCGGCTGGCTACTACTCTACCCAACCGGACATCATCACTTATGGAAAAATAATTGGTGGCGGTATGCCTGTAGGAGCTTATGCAGCAAGTCATGAATTGATGGGACATATTGCACCAGAAGGATCTGTATATCAAGCCGGGACTTTGTCCGCAAATCCTGTAGCAATGGCCGCAGGTTATGCAGCGTTGAAACAAACCCTTGAAGAAGGATTTTACGAAGACTTGAATGATAAGACCGCTAGATTTGTTGCGAAGATTCAATCCTATTGTGATGAAAAAGGCTACGAAGTGAATATCGTTCAAATCGGTTCTATCTTTTGGATCAGTTTTACAAAAAATAGAATAACGCGTTCGGATCAAATAGACAGTGGCGACATGGATAAATTCAAAATCCTGCATCATGAATTGTTGCAACGGGGCGTCTATCTGGGGCCTTCAGGATATGAAGTTGGATTCGTTTCAGCTGCTCATAAAGAAGCTGATTTAGAAGAAGCAACTTGGAAGATATGTGAGGCGATGGATATTGTGTTCAAATAAAGGATTTTTTAATCAATGGTAAAGAACAATAAATTAAGATTACTTTCCTATGTCGTAATAGCCTACATGCTATTGGTTTTTGCGTGGTGGTCTGTTTTATTGTACACCAAAAACAAAGACGCCTACAACGCCAAATTAAAATACTGGGAACTCATCATGGTGGCTCAAGGAGACATCTCTAATGCACATGAGTTTACCCATACACCAAAGTACGAGGAACTTACCAAAAAATACAAGAGTCATGAATTGATGATTTTTGGTGAAGGAGCGGTATTTGTTTTGAGCTTGGCCATTGGAATTTGGCTCATCAATAGAGGATACAATCGCGAAATGATCGCTGCGCAGCAAAGTAGAAATTTTTTACTTTCCATCACCCACGAACTCAAATCACCGATCGCTTCCATCCGTTTGGTTTTGGAAACTTTTTTAAAACGAGACTTACATAAAGAGCTATTCAACAAGCTTGGCAATAACGCATTAAGCGAGACCGAACGGCTCACATCTTTAGTGGATAATTTATTGCTAGCCGCGAAGATGGAAACTGCCTACCAACCCGTGATTGAAGAAATCAACGTCGTGGAATTATTGGAAGAAATGATCTCTAAAGTAAGAACGAAATTTCCAAAAGTGACTGTCAAATTTGATTCAGACCTCAATAGTGCTTACGTTAATGGAGATAGTATGGGATTGACTTCTGTCATTTTGAACTTGATTGAAAATGCTATTAAATATTCGCCAGATCCTGCTGAAATAGCTGTAGCATTGGCACATTCCAAAGAAAATATTCTGATCGCTTTTGCGGACAAAGGATTCGGAATACCCGATTCTGAAAAGTCCAATATTTTTAATAAGTTTTACAGAATAGGAAATGAAGATACTCGCAAAACAAAAGGGACCGGATTGGGGTTATACATTGTAAATGAAATTGTTCGCGCGCACAATGGAAAAATTAATATTGCTGACAATAATCCGAAAGGAACAATATTCAAAGTATATTTGCCTCAAATTAAAAACTGAAGTTGTTAAAAAATGAATTAGAATTAAATCATTTATTTTTTAAGAACTTCTAAAAGTAGGTTTAGCTTTTCCAGTTTTAAAATAACAACCTTTATGAGAATTTTACTTGTTGAAGACGAAGAAAACATCAAAGATGTCATCAAACTTAATCTAGAAATGGAAGGTTATGAAGTGGTATCTACTGGTAACGGTAAGCAAGCTATAAAATACTTCAATGAGCAACATTTCGATTTGTTGCTTTTAGACGTCATGCTACCAGAAGTCGATGGTTTTCAAATTTGTGAGCAAGTGAGGTTGACCAATATGGAAGTACCAATTATTTTTCTTACCGCAAAAGATACACCAATGGATCGGGTTGCAGGATTGAAAAAAGGAGCCGATGATTACTTGACAAAACCTTTCAACCTAGAAGAACTATTATTGCGCGTTAGCAACTTACTAAAACGTTCCAGCAAAGCGCCTTCCAATACACCGGAGATTTTTCAATTTGGAGAAAACACAGTTAACTTTCTGACATTCGAAGCAGAGGCAAACCAAGGCAAATTCAACCTCACCAAGAAAGAAGCAATGCTTTTAAAATTGTTAATCGATCGTAAAAACGAAGTGGTTTCTCGGCAGCAAATTTTGCAATCAGTTTGGGGATATGATGTATATCCTTCCACCCGTACCATTGACAATTTCATTCTTTCTTTTAGAAAATATTTCGAAGTTGATCCCCGCCATCCCAAGTTTTTTCAATCTGTTAGAGGGGTTGGGTATAAATTTACGAACTAGATAAAAAAAGATTACCGACATAAAAATAGGTCGGTAATCACAACGCCTGTACGCCCATTAGTTAAGCGTAAAAATCAAAAGTCATTTTCTTTTCATACCATAGATTTTCTTTTAAAAGTTGAAATTCGTTTTTTCAATTTTGCTTTATATTTCTTGCGCTAAGCCTTTCTACAATTCAAAGATGCGACTAAACAGACCTTTGTTTATATCGAATTTTAATTCAAACAAATATTATTTTATCTGATATTAATACGGAAGGCTAAGCCAGGGTGGGTCCTAGAATGTAATCTAGCGCTGTTATAGGATATTTCTTTTTTCGTATTCGGTAAATTTATTTGCCGAAACTGCTTGCATTTAGGGGGGAATAAATTCCCTTGAAATGAATGAGCTTTAGCCGTTTTCCGAATTACAATTTTACGCTCTACTCTTTGATAAATTTCATTTGATAAATACCATCAGCCGTTTGGAACTGAATAAAGTAAAGACCAGATTGAAGATGTCCAATGGACATTTTTTGATTGGACTCATGATTGGATTTGTATAAAACTTCCTGTCCATTTACTGCAAAAATCTTGAGTTCTTTTAAGGTTGTTTCAATTTGATTATTGCGAATGATCAACTCCGATTGAGTAGGGTTCGGGAATAAAATAAACTCTTCGATTGTCTGTTCAGAAGTAGAAGTTAAGTTTAAAGCAATATTTTGAGAAATCGCTCCGGCACACTGCCCATTGCTCGCCACTAAAGTTACCAAATACAAGCCATTCTCTTCAAAAGTATGTTCTACACTGACTTCATTAGAAACAGCTGAACCATCTCCAAAATCCCATTCAAAAGAAGAGGCATTGGTCGAAGTATTTACAAAAGTTACTGTTTGATCATCAATAAAAAAATCAAAACCCGCAAAAGGTTGTTCAGCAACATATATGTACTCCGTTTCCATTAAACTGGAAGATCCATTTTCATTTGCTACCATTAAACTGAAATCAAATATCCCAGGGTTTGGATAGGTAATTACTGGGTTCCTTTCTGTCGATGTGGAAGGTACGCCTCCAGGAAATTCCCAGTTCCACTCCGTTCCTTCCGGCATACTTGCATCTTCAAATTCCATCACTAAAGGAGCGCAACCAGTGGTTTGACTAGAAGTAAAATTTGCAATCGGAATTATGGCATTGATTGAAATCATTTCTGTAAAGGAATCTTCTCCACAATCATTGGTCACAGTTAATGTAACGGTAAAAGTACCGTTGCTTGAATAAGTGTGTTGCGGACTCGTGGAGGCAGATGTATTCCCATCGCCAAAATCCCAGAAATAACTATTGCCATTTGAAGAATTGTCTTGAAAATCTACTGTAGATTCGGAAATCGAAAAACCAAAATCTGCATCAGGCACTGCGGCAATAAACACGAAATTCGTTTCCGTAATTTCATCTGATCCAACATCATTTGTCACAGTAAGACTGACCGAATGAAAACCTTCTTGTGTATAACTAACTGTTGGATTTTCTTCGCTGGAAGTCATTGGAATGCCTCCATCAAAAACCCATGACCATTGGGTCGCGTTATCACTTAAGCTATTGTAGTCAACGGACAACGGAGCACATCCTGATGCATTGGAAGAACTAAACTGAGCGATTGGAGCAACACCTTCTATAGTTGAAATTAAAATATGAAAAATGTCCTCCCCGCAATCGTTACTTGCAGTCAATTGAACAAAATAGCTGTCATGAACGCTAAAGGTATGTGACGGATTTAATTCAGTACTGGTATTCCCATCTCCAAAATCCCAAAGAACAGATTCTGCATTCGTAACCACACTCATAAAATCAAACATCAATTCGTTTTGATCAAAAGTATAAGAAGCCGTAGGATCTGCTATAATGCTAAAAGTTACTTCTTCACTTATCACTTCTGTTCCGCAGGGATTAGTTATGACACAACGAAATAATTCGCCCTCATTATTGGCATTCACGGCTGGTATGAAAAGAGTTGCATTATTTTCTCCTGGAAGGTCCTGCCAGTTTGGAAGTGCAACCTGCCATTGATAGTTGACATCAACACCTTGAGCTTCTAGTTGATAAGTAATTGGATCATTCGGACAGATAATTATATCTTCTGGCTGTTGACTTATTTCAATTTCATTTGATACCAAAGTTCCTCCTTGTGGAATGTTATGGTTAAAAAAGATGCTCCCCGCTTCACCAGCTTGCGCACCATTTGGACCATCTGGGCACTCACTGGAATTGAGAGAAAGGCCAGAAGCACCAGGGTTTGCTGATAGTCCAACCCCCATTGCACCTAAATCCATATTCGCATATATGACTCCTCCTGCTCCACCTCCACCAGGACCAAAACATCGATCTGCAGGGTTTTCAACAGTCCCACCAACGCCACCTTCAGCTTCAATTCTTAATGGACTTTCAATATTTTGTGCTTGAATAATTACAGTTCCTCCTGCTCCTCCTCCACCGCCGCCATCTCCATTCACTGTAAAGGCATCTCCACCATTTGCGGAAATGATATGGTTATTCCCAACTATCGTATTTGCAATTAATATAACAATTCCCCCTCCTGCAGCTCCGTGACTAGAACTATTATTATTAGAATGTCCTGCACCGCCGCCACCTCCTAAGAATGCTTTTGAGAACTCAATTCCTTGTAATGCATATCCTCCAAATCCAGGATTATTCCCACGACAACCAAAAGTGGAGGGTTCATTGTTTTCTCCACCTTGTCCTCCAGCATTCATATTTCCACCGCCGCCCCCGCCGGAATTGTGGTCATTGCCACCACCGCCACCGTTGGCAATAGCGCCCCGCCCAGCTCTTTTTCCATCGATTCGCTCCGCAATCCCTCTTCCTTTTGAAGCACCTCTCCAAGAATCTTCTGGATAGAAATAGTCATTCTGCGGAAGAAGCCAGCTGCAATTATTTGGATTATTGGTAAATGAAATGCCACCAAAAAAGCCCATTTCATTGCATTGTGCATCCGCATTAAAAGTTAGCGTTCCGTTGCATTTTATCGCAAGGACACCACCTACTCTCTGATTTTCACTCCAAAAGTCCCCAGAAACACCTCCTACAACCTCTACATCATCGGAATATTCTTCAAGTGTAACCATTTGAAGCTTGCCGTTTGGATTATAAGAATTGGCCAATGCGCCAGTCAAATAAATTGAATTACCAATGATGTTATTTATGGTTATTAGCTCATAATTTCCAGCAGAATTATAGTTTACGACTGTTCCAAAATTGCTGTCATTAGACTCGTCAATTTCTGCACCTGCCATTTGAATTAAAATGGCTTCATCGCCAATATTTAAATTCAAAGCTGAAATTAGGTCTATTCTGCTTTCACATGGATCTACATCAACGACACGACGATAGGTATTTACAAGTCCGGAAATTTGATCTTGAGCAAGAGATTCGAAAGAAAAGAAAAGGAAAAAGACGAAATAGAGTAAAGTCAGGTTTTTCATAGTTTCTGTTACTTGGGTTATACGTTACTCCGGCTTTGCCTATCAAAATTAGGGATATTTGACATTCAATGCCTTGAAAAGGGAATAAATTAACATTATATCGTAAAAATTCTGAGCTCAATTAATCAAAAGCAGTGGATCGATTCAAAATAGTCAAAACTTAGTAGAAGTAGTTTGCTAATTTCAAGCTTATAATTGTGTAATTGCTCTGTAATTCAGATAAAATGTTTTCTTTTTATGGAAATTTTATTGAATATGGTTTCAAACGAAAAAAAAGATTAACTTTGCAGCCGTTAAAAGCTCGTCATCTCATTTTTGAGACTAAGCGGGTATGGTTAAACCGTATAAATTTTAACAAAATGCCAGTAAAAATAAGACTACAGCGACGAGGTCGCAAAAAAAGACCCTTCTATCACATCGTGATAGCGGATGCCCGGTCTCCTAGAGACGGAAGATTTATTGAGAAAATCGGAACTTATAACCCGATGACTTCACCTGCAACTATCGATTTGGATCGTGACCGAGCCTTCGATTGGTTAATGAAGGGAGCTCAACCAACGGAAACAACCCGTGCAATTCTTAGATTCAAAGGCGTACTTTACAAGAAACACCTTATGCGAGGTGTTAATAAAGGTGCTTTGACTCAAGAACAAGCGGATGCTAAACTCGTTGAATGGCTTGCTGAAAAAGACACCAAAATTGCAGCTAGAATCGCTCAATCTATTGAGGATAAAAAAGCCGAGTTGGTTAGAATATCCGGAAAAGCTAAGGCTATTGCTCCTATTGTAGAAAAAGCTGCTGCCTCTGGTAGTGCTCCTGCACCTGAAGAGCAAAAATCTTTTGCTGAATCAGTAGAACAGACAACAATTGAAACTGTAAGTCAGGAAACTCCTGCTCCTGAAGCTCCGGCTGAAGAAGCTGCTCCAGTTGCAGAAGAAGTTGCTGCTCCAGTTGTTGAAGAAGCTCCTGCACCCGTTGTAGAAGCAGAAGCTCCTGCTGAAGAAAAAGCTGCTGATGACCTTAGAAAGATTGAAGGAATTGGACCAAAAATCGCTGAAGTGCTAACTGCCGGTGGCATTGCAACTTATGCTGATTTAGCTGGTGCAACACCTGAAAAGATTAAAGAGGTTTTGGATGCTGCTGAAGGAAACTTTGCCGCTCATGATCCTGCTACTTGGCCAGCACAAAGTAAAATGGCTGCTGAGGGTAAATGGGATGAATTGAAGAAATGGCAAGATGAGCTTGACGGCGGGAAAGTTGTCGAGACCAAAAAAGAAGATTAAAATCGCTTAGCGAAAAAATGTTATATTTACATAACATATAAGAAGTTGCTTATATTTTTGATCAACTTCACAAAATTATTGTCTTTTTAAACCTAGTAGGGCCTTGTTGCGCTACTAGGTTTAAATTTAAAATGTTGAAATTGAACGGAGTATTTCTACTCTATCCATACCCTCAGCAAAGACGCTATACACTAACCTTATAAATTCTTGTTATGAAGGAACTAGAAAGCAAGTACAGTGATCAACTCAATCAAATAGCAGAAAAATTACAAGCCTCTGAAGAGCTTAAAAAATATTTAGAAGAGGAAGAAGAAGAAGATTATCTAGGACTGCGAAACTTATATGAACCAGATATTCAAAAAGTTTACGATGAAGTAGTTGAAGACAACCCTCTTCAGATAATCGGCTTCGAACAAATGCTCCTAGAAGAAAAATTTGAAGGTATGTTTTTGCCTCGTATTCTAGGGTATGCTGTTTTAAGAGGAGAAGTAAACGAAAATTATAAATACAAGAAGCCACAAGACCACTTTGCGGCCATCGTAACTGCGATTTGCGATTCTTCTAATTTTGATTGCTTGAAAAAGAGAATTGGACAAACGCTCCAAATGGGCTTCGCACTCAGTTCTGATATCTGGATAACGAACCTTATCAATACTTTTGCAAATAAAAGAATTCGTTATTTCCTACAAAGTCAAAAACTACCTAAGTACCTCGATCCTAAAAGCCGAGCTTTGGGTCATAGTAGGTATAAAAATCAATTTAAGAATGAAAACTTTTATACTGCCGACTTCCCAACAGACCTTGGTGGCTTGAAAGTATTGTTTTCCTCTTTAAAAACGTTCATTTTATATCGAGCTCAGCACGGAAAGAATAATGTTACCTTGCTCCCTGAAATCAAGGCCTTTTTATCAAGAGAAGAATTCAAAAATACTCCAGAGTACATTCAAATGCTCGCTATCTATATCAATTTTTTCGATTTAGATCAAGCTGATAAAGCACAAGCAAACAATCTTTTTAATACTGCTCGACAGTCTAATGAAAATTTAAAAGAACTTTGGTTTGACTTTATTTTAGAACAACAATTGAGTGCACCAAAAATTGACGCAAAAGCAGATGCAAGAGTTTGGGAATTGGTGAATGAGAAAATTGAAGATGATCTAAAAGCTTATTACAAACTAATGAATACTGTTCATACAAAAGGCTACATCCATGATGAAGCTATTGAAGCAGTTAAAATGTTTTATGGCAATTATGGAGGTCTCTCTGACATCAATGAAGCGGTAAGAAAAACAATCTTTAATAAATTTGAAAGTGTAATCAGCAATATCGCTGAAAACGAATACACGGAATACTTTGAGATTTCAAAATACTTCCCAGTATACTTCAATATTTTTACCAATCAGAAATTCAATCAGGATGTCAAAAACCTTTGCATGACATATGTTAGAAGGTTATTAAAAAGATATACCGATAAAAGAGGTAAAGATTATCAGGACATCAAGAAATTTGTTGTTGCAAACTTCCTTGAAAATAAGTTCTTAAAAGAAAAAGAATTAGTAGAGTTGTTTAAAACCAAAAGAAAGAAACGTACTCCAGCAAGCTAATCAAGCTATATAACATTCAATCCGACAATAACTTTTGTTGGATTGAATGTTACCTTTCATTGTCCCAAGCGTGCTGTCAATGCACCCTGACCAGATTATTTTTTTTCTATAATTTCACTTTAATCAAGAGCATATGTCTCGTCTGGTTATCATCTCCAATAGACTTCCAGTCACCATCAATAAGAAAGATGGCGAATTATTCTACTATCCGTCAGCCGGTGGCTTAGCAACGGGCCTTTCTTCCATGGATAAATCCATTGAACAACTTTGGATTGGTTGGCCAGGTGGTAATATCGAGGACAAAAAAGAGAAAAAAGAAATAAAAGATCAATTGGCTAATGACGGGTTGGTTCCTGTATTTCTTTCCGAAAAAGATATTGAACTTTATTACGAAGGATTTTCGAATAAAGTTGTTTGGCCTCATTTTCATTACTTTACTCAATTCACCAATTACAACAACCACAGTTACTGGAGCGCTTATGAGCGGGTAAACAATAAATTCATGGAGGTGCTAAAAGAGCATTTGCGTGATGATGATGTGGTCTGGGTTCACGATTATCAATTGATGCTTTTGCCTGCATTGATTAGAACCTTTAACCCCAATACGGAAATCGGATTCTTTCTGCATATACCCTTCCCGTCCTATGAAATTTTTAGGACACTTCCCTGGAGGGAAGAATTGCTTGAAGGATTACTCGGTGCGGATCAAATTGGTTTTCATACCTATGATTATATGCGTCACTTTTTGAGTGCTGCCTATCGGATCGCTGGATTCGAACATAACTTTGGAAAAATAAATGTTGGTCAACGGATTGTAAACGTTGATGTATTTCCAATGGGAATTGACTATGAAAAGTATGCATTCCCAGAAAGGTATCTAGATGGAGAACATTTTGAAAATACCATTAGTCGATTGACTTCTAAAGGAAGAAAATTGATTCTTAGTATTGACCGCTTGGATTATACCAAAGGGATTCCGCAAAGAATCAAAGCATTCGAAAAATTCATTAAGAAAAATCCACAATACCACGGCAAAGTTACCTTATTGCTCATCGTCGTTCCTTCAAGATCTAAAGTTGATCAATATCAGGAATTGAAAAACGAAGTAGACACTTTGGTCGGAAAAGTAGATGGACAGTTTCGAACTTTCGGCTGGTCCCCTATCCAATACTTCTACCGATCTTTTCCTTTTCAAGAACTGACCGCCATTTACAAAGCTGCTGATATTGCTTTGATTACTCCATTGAGAGACGGCATGAATCTAGTCGCCAAAGAATTTGTAGCATCCAAAGAAGTCAGCAAAAAAGGGGTTTTAATTCTCAGTGAAATGGCAGGTGCTTCTAATGAATTGACGGATGCACTCATTGTCAATCCAAGAGATATTACAGATATGGAAGAAGCCTTGGAAAAGGCTATGGAAATGAGTCTAGAAGAACAAGCAGAGCGATTGACAAAGATGCAGCATAGGCTAAAAAAATATACAGTAAAACACTGGGCAGAAACGTTTTTAACTGAACTCTCTCAAATGTCTGTTTTAAAAAGCTCGAACGAAATAAATGAGTTGAATGAAGATTCAAAATTTCAATTATTATCCGATTATAAAAATGCAAAAAACAGATTAATCCTGTTGGATTATGATGGGACCTTGGTTAGCTTCAAACCCGAGCCACACCTTGCAAAACCTGATGCAGAAGTTCTTGCATTATTAGAAGGCTTGCGCGATTCCGAAGCCAACAAATTGGTTATCATAAGCGGTCGGGACAAAGATACACTTGGAGATTGGTTGGGTCATTTAGATTTAGAAATGTCCGCAGAGCATGGAGTGTGGCGATTCCAAAAAAGCAATTGGGAACTGGCCCACGGAATCACTAATTCTTGGAAGAAAGATATTCGTCCGGTGTTGGAAGCGATGGTCGAAAGAACGCCTGGTTCATTCATTGAAGAAAAGGACTATTCAATTGCATGGCACTATCGTAAAATCGATAAAGCACTAGGAGAAAAAAGAATCAGAGAATTCCGAGATGTACTTTTGTATTTGACAGCCAACCTTGATTTGCAAGTCTTAGAAGGCAACAAAGTTGTAGAGGTTAAAAACTCAGGAGTCAATAAAGGCAATGCAACCTTAAAATGGGTCAATAGCTCTGACTGGGATTTCATTCTAGCGATTGGAGATGACAACACCGATGAAGATATTTTTAAAGCCTTACCAGATTTCGGTTATTCTATAAAAGTGGGCAGAGACAAAACAGCTGCGAAATACAGCCTTTTTGGAGTTAAAAAAGTGAGGGCATTACTGAAAGAATTGGTTGAAATAAAAGTGACTTAACTGTTCACTTAAAAAGCTTCTTCCAAACACTTTCCGCCGCATAATAACCACACATTCCATGGACGCCTCCTCCCGGGGGCGTTGAAGCAGAGCAAATAAATATTTTTGAATTGGGAGTCGAATAAGGATCAAGCCGCGCTACTGGTCTTGTAAACAGTTGACTAATATCTGCAGCTCCTCCCGTCACTGCACCACCTACATAATTTGGATTATAACTTTCGAAGGCTTTTGCATTCATAGAAGATTTTGCTAAAATTGTATTCTTGAAACCGGGCGCAAAACGTTCAATCTGGTTTTCAATAATTTCGGACCTATCTTTTTCAGAGCCAAAAGGTACATGACAATACGCCCAGCAGGTATGCTTACCGTCCGGACTCCTAGTATTATCAAATTGACTTTGTTGTGCCACCAATACATAAGGATTCTCAGAATGCTTCCCTTCCCAAGCTTCTTTTTCACCACGGGCAATCTCATTAAAAGTTCCTCCCAAATGAACCGTAGAAGCTTTTAGACAATTTTTATCTCGCCAAGGTATAGCTTCGCTTAAGGCATAATCTATTTTGAAAACACCAGGTCCAAAATTAAACTTGTTGAGTTTGTTGCGATATGAAACAGGCAATTCATCCTGGGCAATTTTCGCAACTTGCACGGGATCTGTATCAAATAAGTAGGCCTTTGCTTTTGGCAACTCCGAAAACAACTTGATCCTTTTAGACAACTGGATTTCTCCACCCGCTGCCTCAAAACAATCTCGCAAAGCATTGGCAATAGATTGGGAGCCACCTTTTGCCACTGGCCAATCTACCTCATGCCCACACGCGAAAAAGACCAATCCCAATGCTGCCGTAAAATATTTATCAAAAGGCAATACGCTATGTGCGGCACATCCTGCAAATAAGGCTTTTGCTCTTTCTCCTTTAAAAAATAATTTTGAAAATGCAGTTGCAGATAAAGCTGCTTTCATTCCAAAACGAGCCATGAATATCGGATGCTTAGGCATCCCTAGAGGCTTTAAACTATCTTCCAAAAGCCAATCTACTCGTTTTGCAATTGGAGCCATTAGCCGTTTGTATTGTTTGGAATCCAGGCCCAAATTATCCGCAGTTTCAACCACTGACTTCGTCAACAAGATTGCACTTCCGTCATCCATTGGATGAGCAACAGAACAATCCGGAAAAACCCATTCTAAACCATAGTTTTCTAAATCCAGTTGTTTAAACCAAGGAGACAAAACCCCCATCGGATGAACCGCAGAACAAACATCATGATGAAAGCCATCCAATGTGAGTTCGGCTGTACGCATCCCTCCCCCGATTATATCAGCGGCTTCAAGGATCAATACGTTTAAACCTTTTTTGACCAGATAAATGCCTGCACTTAGACCATTCGGACCAGAACCAATAATGACTACATCGTATGCTTTTTCCATCTACAGATTTTTTGCGGCTTCGATTCGCAAATTTACTCGTCCAATATCAAACAAAGCGGTACTTCAGATTCGAAAATACACCTTTTTACTAAGATTCTAAAAGAGCTTTGTTATTAACAAGGACCGCTTCAAAATCTACCATTTTCTCTGAAGGTCCTTCATCATATCCATCTAAATTCATTCTTCTATTCTAGCTTAAAAACACTATTTTTTATAAAACTTCCCGTTTGAATCATTAGTTTGTCGAAAAATAATCAGTTCCAATAGAAGAATATCAATTTTAGCATTGCCATTCTTTACATTTGAATAAACAAAATCAAAATTCATGTTTACGGAATTTATAGCTGGTATTACTTCATATGGAAAAGCTTTTAGGACTATTTCCAAAATGAGATTGTGGTCCTACTTATTGGCCCCAGCCTTGGTGTGCGTCCTTCTCGCAGGGTTGATCGGCACATCTGCTTACGCCTTGTCAGACAATTTGGGCTCCGTACTTGTTGGTTGGTATCCGTTTGAATGGGGCTTAACGGCTATTTCAAAAATCAGCAATTTCATAGGTGCTATTGTTATTGGTATTGGCGGATTGGTTATTTACAAGCATTTAGTGATTGTAGCGGTCTCCCCTTTTATGAGTCCTTTATCTCAAAAAGTAGAAGAACAATTAACGGGTAGAGCTACTAAAAATCGAGGCTTTCAAGTGGGAAGGGCGATAAAAGAAATAGGAAGAGGTTTGAGGATTGCCTTTCGAAATATTTTTAGGGAGTTATTTTTGGTTGCAATTCTGATGCTGCTCAGTTTTATTCCTGTTGTAGGAGTATTTTTTGGCATTTTGATATTCTTGGTTCAAGCATATTTTGCTGGTTTTGGAAACCTTGATTATACGCTCGAAAGACATTTTTCAGTAAAGGAAAGTGTTCGATTTGTTAAAAATCACAAGGGATTAGCTATTGGAAATGGCGTTGTATTTCTTGGATTATTGATGACTGGAATTGGCTTCTTGTTTGCTCCACCTCTTGCTGCTGTTGCAGGCACCTTAGAAAGTGTCAGAAAAATGGAAGGGCAAGGTCTCCTTCAAGAAGTAAATGAAGACTTCGTTTAAATTCCCGTTCATTCCCGAAAGCATACCTTTAGTCCGAATTTGAATCAATAATTTGGTTAGATAGACCTTGAATCTTATTTTGATGGATGTTTAGAGCGGTTTTACTACTTATTTGGCTTACAACATCCGTACTCTATCAACCCATTTTCGCACAAGATATTACTCAAAGTGAATACCTTGAGCTGAAGGATGGTTTGTCAGATAGACAGGTGAAGCACATTGTTCGTCAAGACAACGGATTATTCTGGATCGTTGAGCAATTTGATGTTCAATCCTTTAATGGCTCTGATTTCAAAACGCTTCCTTTAATTCGCAAAACCGATATCCAAATAGAAGAGATTAATTTAGTGACCAAAGCTAATAAAGATTATCTCTTTCTAATTCCTACGCGTCAAGACAGTATTCTAAAACTAGATTTGAAAACCGGAGTTTATCAGGTTGACAATAGTATTCCTACTAAAGGTTTAGTTTTCAAAAATGTACAAGATAAAAACTACGCATTAAGTAATCTTTCCTCTTCTAATTTTCAAATTTATATTTTCAATGAAGAATGGGAAAGCTTCACTTCCTTTTTCCATGAACAAAAAATCATCGATTTTACCATTAAAAATAATGAAGAGGTATTCTTTATTGACGTTAAAAATGATTTGTATTTGATGTCCTCTGATTCGAAAGTAAAATTGGAGGAAGGAGTAAAAAAAATACATCTTACGAATAAGAATAATTGTATCATCCAATTCACTGACAACAAAATATTTCATGGCTTTGTAGAGAATGGTAAAAAGATTACAAAAAACAATCAGCTTGGAATTGCTGAAATTCTTAGCGTCTATGAAGACAAGAAGAATCAGCATTTAATTATAATGAAAGAATTGGATCGATTTGCCAACCAAACATTTTTTATTTCTTCTGAAGATAAAGTCATTAATTATGAGAAAATTTTAATTCAAAACAACACGGTTGCAGATGTTTGTTCTGAAGATTTCGCTAGGCAAATATTGGTAGGGACCTATAACGGCATATACTATTACGAATTCCGAAATCCAGCAATTCAAAGTTATGACCGGAAAAAAGACATCAAGAGAAGTCAATTTGGACGGATTGTCACCGGCATTAGTTACGCTGAAAAAGAAGATGAAATTTTCTTCCTTAAAGAAAGCGAACAATTGTCCTCTTTAAAAAAAGATACCTGCACTGTACTATTTCCAAGTAAAGAATTTCCTACCAGTTATCTTCTCAATCAAAGATCTATTTTCGACAAGGAGAATAATATCTTATGGTCTTATTCCTTTTCTTACTCAGACATTTATTATCTAAACGAACTAAATCTTGAAACCAGAGAACCCCGCCAATATTCTATCAATTCTCGTTTGAATTGTCTTGAAAAAATAAATGATCATGAAATTATGTTTGGTGGACATCTTGGTTTGCCCGAGAATCGAAATGGTAAAATTTTATTTTTTGACATTAAGCAGAAAAAAGTAACCCGAGAAATTACGGGCTCTTTTTTAAAAGGCAAAAGAGTATTTCACTTAACGTATAATAATGATACCCTTTGGGTGGGAACGGACAGTGGGGTTTTCCTATTGGATAAAAATAACCAATTAATTGAAAATTTTGAAGCTCAAAAAACCCTTCAGAAAGAGTCTATTTATACTTTTTTCAAGGATGGCGATTTAATGATTGTTGGAACAGGCGCCAATGGATTTTATGTCTTGAAGAACAACAAAATCATCAAACATTTTGGTAGGGAACATGGACTAAAGAATCCATCGATATGTTCTGTGATTAAAGACGGAAAAAACAATTATTGGCTGGGTTCTTTTGAAGGAATTTATGTCTTTGATTCAGATTTTAAGTTGATAAAAAAATTATTTGACTATGATGGGATGAGTCACAGTGAGTGCAACAGATTGGCAATCGAGAAAGATAAAAAAGGGAACTTATATTTCGGAACATTGAATGGACTGACTCAAATAGATCCTGAGGGAGTATTAGAGCAATACAGTCCTCAAAATGTGGCAATTAATAATATTAGTTATTATTCAAACGGTATTCGCTCCGTCCTTCAAACTTCAGCTAATAATCATTATCATTTAACAGGGAGCATTGATTCAATTGTCATTGAATTTGATACCTATGATTACTTTTCGGACCCTTACAGCTCTGATTTAACAAGTGCAATTGATGTTGACTGTTGCAAGGGCAAAAGCAATTTTCATTTAAATGGTAAATCAATTATAATCACCACTCCTGAAAATGAATTTGATTTAAATTATATTTCCAAATCTAAAAACGTAAATGGAGAATATCCATCTGGCAATATTAAGTTTAAAATTTCAAGTAGTTTTATAAACGCTCTTCCTTATTTACTATTGGGAATCTGTACGATAGCGTTGATAACTTATCTGATTCTAAAATATGTGCTTAAGCAAAAAGTAAAAAGGGAAAAAGAAAGAATTGCCATCAATAAAAAAATCTCTGAATTAGAATTGAATGCCTTGCGTTCTCAAATGAATCCTCATTTCATTTTCAATGCTTTGGGAGCCATTCAATATTTTATTCAAACCAATGACTCTGAAAAAGCAGATGATTACCTATCTGATTTTGCAATGCTAATGAGAAAGATTTTAGAATCCTCGAAATCAAAATACATCACTCTTGCGGAGGAGATAAATCAACTCCAACTTTACATAGGATTAGAAAGAGTTCGATTTGACCACGCCTTCGATTTTAATCTTGACATTGCAGAAGAAATTGATACAGAAAGCCATTTTATTCCTTCCATGATTTTACAACCATTTGTTGAAAATGCAATTAACCATGGACTTCATCACTTAAGTGAAAGAAAAGGGGAATTGAATATAAGTTTATTCCCAGATGGCGATAATAAATTCGCTTTCGAAATTACAGATAATGGAATAGGTCGACAAGCAGCAGAAAAAAAACGAAAACTCACCCACAAATCACGGGGGATGCAAATTATTGAGGAGCGAATCGAAACGCTTAATACGACCAGTGAAATTAATATTAACATTGATATTCAAGACCTTTATGAAAATGGAAATTCTAAAGGTACAAGAGTAAAAGTTTCTTTTTCAGAAATTGAATAAGATCTTATTTTGAAAATTTAGCTACTTATACTATGCAATTAAAAACGATCATAATTGATGATGAACCTAAGCTTAGAGAGGTATTAAAAATTAAGTTAGAGAATTTTTGCAAAGACATAAATGTTGTTGCTACTGCGCAGGATGTGGATTCTGCTTTCAAAGAAATTACAGCTCACAAACCTGATCTGATCTTTCTTGACATTTCTATGCCTGGCAAAACGGGTTTTGATTTGCTCAATCAATTTCCGAAAATAGATTTTGAAACGATCTTCGTTACCGGTTATAATGAATATGCTTTGGATGCATTAAAAGTCAGTGCGATTGATTACTTGCTAAAACCGGTAAAAACCGAGGGATTGATAAAGGCAGTAGAAAAAGCAAAAACTCGAATTGCGGAACGCCAAATGGCAGAACGTTTTGAATTGCTAAAATACAACTTGAATCATATCAGTGATCAGGATACCAAGATTGCTATTCCTGGAGTAACTTCCTATGATTTTGTATTAATTAAAGACATCATTCGCTGCGAAGGATGGCAAAAATATACTAAAATTTTCTTTACAAACGGGGACTGCATCACGAGCTCCTACAACTTGGGCGTTTACCGCGATATGTTAATTTCCTATGATTTCTTTTCTTGCCACAAATCCCATCTTATCAACAAAAAACACATTAAAAAGTACCTAAAAGAAGGCATAATTATCATGTCTGACGACTCAAATGTACCTGTTGCACGCCGTAAAAAAGAAGAATTCATAAGTGAAGTAATGGCCAATTTTACCCCCAGATAAGCTATTAATCCTCAGAATCACCAATAAATTCACTTCTTAATTACCGTTGGTCTTATCAAAGTTACCGTTGGTTTCAAAGTGTTTTTATTAATAAACGAATTCATTTACATTTATAGTAACAAGTTAAAAGTCAAAACCCCATAACCCTATTAAACCAGGGGACTAATTGAAACAACAATTTTCCCTACACAACTCAAGGCTGCCAATGAATCTCGATAATGGACCGACTCTCAACCTTCAATAACCTCAAAAAACTCCAAATCCATTTCGATCACCTCAAAAGAATTCTTTCGGCAGCCTTTTTTTATTCTTTGTAAATCTTCACTACCCTTTCTCCTGGTTTTACGTATCCACGATACATCCCTTCTGTATTAAAAGGCATGGCCACATTTCCATCCTTATCAACACCAATGACTCCTCCTGATCCACCTTTAGATTTAAGTTTTTGATTGATGACAAAATCAGCTGCTTCTTGAAAAGTTTTATCTGTATACTCTGTCATCGCAGAGATGTCATAAGCTACTGCATAGCGAATAAAATACTCTCCATGTCCAGTACTCGAAAGCGCACAAGTCTCATTGTTTGCATAAGTGCCAGCTCCAATTATTGGCGCATCTCCTATCCTCCCCCATTTCTTATTGGTCATTCCACCGGTCGAAGTTCCCGCTGCAAGATTTCCATTTTTATCCAATGCTGCTGCTCCAACTGTTCCGTATTTCCAATCAGGATAGGTTTCTAAATAGCCGGTTTGCTTTGCTTTTGCTTTTATTTTTTGCAGACTGTCAAATCGTTTTTTTGTATAAAAATAAGAGGGCTCCACTTGCTCAATACCTTGCTCTTTTGCAAAGTTTTCTGCGCCTTCCCCACTCAACATCACATGTGGTGAATCGTCCATAACAGCTCGCGCCAAATCAATCGGGTTTTTTATTGTTTTAACTCCACCAACTGCTCCGGCATTTTGCGTCTTTCCATCCATTATCGAAGCATCCAATTCATTGGTTCCAGCATTCGTAAATACGGCACCTTTTCCCGCATTAAAAAAGGGCGAGTTTTCTAAATGATTGATTGTTTTTGTAATCGCGTCAAGAGAAGTGCCTCCACCTTTTAAGATGTTTTCTCCAATGGTCAAGGCTTCGTTCAGAGCAGCCGTTATACTTTTCTCCGTCTCCGGATCCATGTTTTTTTTAAGGATTGTTCCTGCACCTCCATGTATGACCAAAACATAATCAGGTTTTTCTTGATTGGATGAAACAACTGCCTTTGCCTTTTCAGGCTCAGTGACTGGATTTTTTTTGCAAGCAAAAAATGAAAATAGAACAAAAGCACAAAATAGGAGGTTCAAACTTTTCATATCGCAAATTTTAAGTTAGATAAATTGGTGAGTTTGCAAGAACTTGCTTACAAAGATTTAAAAATAGCGAATTAATTTTTTTTAAGTAATTTTGTATCGAATAATTGGTTTGAATGCAAAACCATTTTTAATTATTCAAGTTCTAACCAAATTAAACCTTTCAGGTCAAGGCCTGAAAGGTTTTGTTGATTACGCAACTACGGCTATCGCGAAAACGTATCCATTTAAAATAGAACAAATGAAAATATTGATTATTGGAGGAGGAAATATGGGATTGACTTATGCGCAGAGCTTCTTGCGTTCTCATATTACAGATAAGAAAAACATGATGCTATTGGAGCGCTCACCAGAGAAAGCTGCAGAACTCGCATTGAAAGATATTGGAACCGTCTATGGCAACCCAGAAGATTGCATCAAAAAAGCAGACATCGTAATTTTTGCAGTTAAGCCACAAGACGCACCGATGTTACTTGAAAGTTTAAAAGAGCATGTGGACAGCCAGCAGGTTTTCTTAAGCATTATGGCCGGAATAAAGATCGAAACAATTGCAAACTTACTAGGAGCTACAAAAATAATTCGGGCCATGCCTAACCTCCCTGCACAAATTGGAATGGGGATGACTGCTTTTACCTCTTCCGACGAAGTGACCAGAATTGAGTTGGTCATGGTTCAAAACTTAATCAGCACAACAGGCAAAGCTATTTATGTCGAAAAGGAATCTTCCATTGACGCCGCAACCGCCATATCAGGATCAGGTCCTGCTTATGTATTCTATTTTATGAAATCAATGATTCAAGCAGCAAACCAAATGGGATTTTCCAATTCGGAAGCAGAATTATTGGTAAGTCAAACATTTCGAGGTGCTGTCGATTTATATTCAAAATCTAACTTTGATTGTGACCAATGGATACAAAGAGTTGCCTCAAAAGGAGGTACAACTGAAGCTGCTTTAAAATCTTATACGGATAATAAAGTACATGAAGATATCATTGAAGCAGCACAAGCTGCTTTAAAAAGAGCCATTGAATTAGGGAAACAGGTATAGAATTGTCATATAAATAACTTTTATAAAAAATTAGTATTTTTTTTTATGTCACAGATTAAGGACTATAAATATAAAGCCTCCCCTATAAATGGTCTGTCTTTTGCCTTTCCCACCTAAGAAAAACCTTTCTTTTTGTAATTCCCTACCTAAATAATGTAATCATTCATTAAATAATATTTCATAGCTTTGCCGAGTCACATTACCAAAAAAAACATTAATTTGGTACGAGACTTGATTAGAAACAATTGGATAGGTATTAATTCAAGCATTAATTGCTCTTCCCATTTCTACTTTGAATTTTTTGTAACCCTGGTTTTAAGTACCAAAAACGCAAAATAGACCCAAGAAACCAGTCTATTTTAGTTATTTTAGAAGGTAATTTTATCTTAAACCCAAGCAATAAATAAGGATGACGCAAACTGAATCATCCGAAAACCTAGTATTCAAGATTAAGAATATGATTTCTAAGCGTTGCATTAACGCTGTTGAAAAAATATTTTTAAGTCATCATTTTGACATCGACTCCATTGCGCTCGGAATCGTCATTGTCAATAATGAGCCTGCAGGATTTTCGGTATTAAAATTAGAAGAAGATCTAAAGTCCAATGGATTTAAGATCCTTAAAGGTAAAGAAGAAGAGATTATTGAACGTGTCAAGATTGAATTAGTAAAACTCATAGTCCACTCTGACGAGATTCCTAAAATAAGGTTCTCAGATTATTTAAGTCGGCAATTAGGTCTTTCTTATTCTGTACTTTCAAAAGCATTTTCCTCAAAGGAAAAACTGACTATTGAGAAGTATGTGATTCAATTAAAAATTGAACGATCAAAAGAGTTAATTACCTACGGAGAGTTAACAATTAAAGAAATCGCACAAAAACTAGGTTATAGTAGTTTACAACACCTTTCAAATCAATTTAAAAACGTAACCGGCATTTCCCCCGTAGCATACAAAAATAGGAAAGTACATGAACGTGTACCTTTCGAAGAGATTGGAATGTAAATACAGTTGTAAATAGACCCGAAAATGCAGTGCAGATATTAATTATTTGCACTGCTTTTTTATTTCCAGTTTATAATTTTTGGGTTCATGTACTTGAAATATTCCTTTTCATATATCACAAAAAGAATACTTTGATCGATCATATTAAAATATTTTTACATTTGAATAATAATTTATAACTTTAGAGTGTAAACAATTTAATTAATTTGATTACACCCATAGATGATCGAACCTTTTTTAGAGCTTTTTTATTTATTACTGGGTATACTGATTGGCGGTATTGGAGCTTGGCTCATTGCTAAGTATAAATTCTCCGCTGCATCTGGCAGCATCCCACTAGACGAAGTGAGTGAACGCTATATCTTAAAAGAGATATTTGAGAGCCTACAAAACCAAGCTGATCTTTATAGAGATGATCTTTTGGATAAAGAGCAAGAAATAAGAAGTTTAAGTGCGGACCTTTCTGCAAAGAAAACAAACATTGCAAATTTTCAAGAGCAATTGAAGTTTCAAAAAGGGGAAATGTTTCAAGTTCAAACTCATTTGCGAAATGAATTTGAAAATCTAGCCAATAGATTACTGGAAGAAAAAAGTCAAAAATTTGCCAGTCAAAACCAGGAATCCCTCACCACAATTCTTGCTCCTTTAAAAGAAAAAATTAAGTCCTTTGAAGACGGTGTTGAAAAGCGTTTTTTGGAAGAAACAAAAGACCGAGTTTCTCTGAAAAAAGAAATTGAGCAACTTAGAGCATTGAATAATCAACTCAGCAAAGATGCGGTGAACCTAACCAACGCTTTGCGAGGAGATAACAAGTCTCAAGGAGATTGGGGAGAGTTTCGATTAGAAATGGTTTTGGAAAAAGCAGGTTTAACTTCAGGCATTCATTTTCAAACGCAAACAAGTTACAGAGATCAAGATGGCCGCCAAAAACGCCCGGATTTCATAATCAACCTGCCCAAAGAAAAACACTTGGTCATTGACTCTAAAGTTTCACTAACGGCTTATGAACGTTTTTACAGCGCAACCAATCAAGAAGAGAAAGATCAATATTTAAAAGAACATTTGGCGAGTGTACGACGGCATTTAAAAGACTTGTCCAACAAAAATTATCAGCAACTTTATCAAATCAATTCTCCAGATTATTTGCTGATGTTTATTCCCCTCGATGCAGCATTCACAACGGCTACCCAGTATGATCCTGGGCTTTTCAACGAAGCCTTGGATAAAAATATAGTTATTGTGACCACCTCAACGCTATTGGCTACCATGCGGACAGTCTCTTTCATTTGGAAACAAGAAAAACAAAAATCATCTGTATTGGAAATCGCAAGACAAAGTGGAATGCTCTATGATAAGTTTGTTGGTTTTGTAACCGATCTTCAACTTATTGGAACTCGACTGGACAGTGTTCAAACTTCCTACTACAACGCGATGAACAAGTTATCAGATTCTAAAAAATATGGGGACACCTTAATTGGTCGGGCTGAAAAAATCAAAGAATTGGGTGCAAAAACTTCTAAGTCGCTTCCAAAGGAATTATTGGATAGGTAGTTTTCAGTAATCAGTATTTAGTAATCAGTATTTAGTATTTAGTAATCAGTATTTAGTATTTAGTGACTAAAGTCCCATTTCTAAATACTAGTTACTAAGTACTACTTCACCCAATTCCTTTCTTGCCTCCACCAGCTTTGCTTTACTCGCTTTCTCTACTGAATTAAACCTTTTTTCCTCCAGCCATTCCTTCACTAGATCAAGTGTATGGAGACTTACAAAGCCCATTGCGACCATTACGAACAAAAAGACAATGGTAGGAACAAGTCCTATAAAAACACTCCCAATTACCAATAGCAAAATCATGTACAACAAATAGAAACCCAATCCTACTGAAAAGCGAACCGGAGCATGAAACTCAATTTGTTTAATATTTTTATCTGCAAACCATTTTGCTAAAAACAAAGGAGGACAGTTTATCAAGTAAAAGAATGGGAGATAAATAGTGCTTATGACTACGACCCAAAATTTATTTTTAATTGAAGAAGTCGAAAGCGCTTTATCACTGATTGAATATTGACTGAGCAACTGCTGATACTTTTCTGCTTTTGAACGCAGTGTCATAAGATTAAATTCGGGCAGGGCATTCAATCTATTGACCAAATTAATTTCTTGTTCAAGCGGACTATTTTCCTTTTCAACTACGGGGAATTTATTGCGCATCAAATTATTCCGCTGAATTTCTAAAAGCTGATTCGCCAAGTCATCATCCTTCGGATCTTCCACATGAACGATCCTTTTTCGCATCGCTGATTCTATATCTTTTGTCAAACGAACAACTGTTTTTCTTTCTTCTTGTTGATAGGAAGAAAAATAGTCTTGAACAGCTATTGGCTCCCCAAAGTCGATCATTATCTCACTTCTAAATCGATGAGAATCGGTAAAGTTAACACCAACGGGAATAATTTTCAGATCTAATTCTGGGTTTCTTTCTAAAGCACCAAATGCAATCCTCGCTGTTCCGCGCTGAATCGTTCGCAAACGTTTTTCGTACTTTGTTTTACCCTCAGATAAAATGATCAGATTGCCATTAGAAGCCAAAAGATCATAACAAATATGAAAAGATTCTCCTTGTCTAACTTTCGAAAAGCCATCCCTTAACCTGAAAATTGGAACCGCTTTGATTTGATTCAATAACCATTTAAATAATGGTTTTTCAAAACGATCTCCTCTGATCATAAAATGCATTGGCATCGGAAGATTGCAAGCCAGGACCATTGGCTCAAGGAAGGCAGTAGGATGGTTTACAGCAAATATTATGGGAGACTCCCCTTTTATTCTTTGGGTGTTTGTGAGGTAAATCTTTTTGAAAAAAACTTTCAGCGCTAAATGAACCAACGGTATGAGTATATGATATAACATCGTTGAATTAGGCTTAACCGCTTATTGTTTAATAAGACTTGATATTGTTAATTGAGCGCGTTCCTTTTTCAGTTTGGCTTTTGTGTCCTCTGGAAGTTTTTGGGCTTTTCTAGCATCTCTCCAATTGACATAAAATTCTTTATATAAGATAGAAAAATATCCAAAAAGTGGCAGCGTTAAAACAAATATCCACCAAGCGATATTTCCAATAATTATTGCAGAAATAATAAAAGCAACAAAGTACACAAAGTAAAGACCTAATCCTGAAGCAATTTTTACTGAATGTCGAAATTCTATAGATTTAGGAAAAGTATCTCCAATATAAGCTGCTAAACGGAGCGGGAGAAAATTCCCAATATACCCGATTAAAAAACCGACAAACCCCAATAACAAAATAAAAATATTGCTACTTTTTCCGTGATGAGGTTGTACAAAACCTTTGTCTGTTACCCCATGACTTTCTAGTTTTTTAAAGTAGGTAGCTGCCAGGTGTTTTAAATCTTTTTTCTCGGCTTCCTCCATTTGATTGACATGATCTGCAATCTTTTTTTCGTGCATCAATGGCTCGCCATTATTATCAAGTACTGGCAATATTCTTCTAGAATGATCATTTCTGGCAAGTGTAAACAGGTTTTCTGTCAATTCTATATCTTCATCTTTATCGATGATGATAATTTTCTCTGCCATTCCATCGCGAATGTCGTCGGTAAGATTCTTTATCGCCTTGGAAGGTTCTTCCGCATAAGTAGTTAAGTAATCTTTGATTTTTATGGGTTCTCCCATTTCAATCATGATATCACTTCTGAATTGATCTGAATTTGTAAAATTGACCCCAACTGGAATAATGTGAATATCTAGGTCGCCAAATTTTTCGAAGGAGCCAAAAGCAATTCTGGCCGTTCCTTTTTGTATTGGTCTTAGTCTTTTCTCGTGCTTAGTTCTACCTTCTGCCAATATCATAATGGCCTTTTTCTCTTTTAAGGCATCAAAGCATTTTTCAAAAGTAGCATAATTGTCTTTCAGCTTCGAATACCCTCCATCTTGCAATCGAAAAATAGGAATCATATGCGCGGATTCCAGTAACATTCTAAAAATGGGTTTCTTAAAAAAGTCTCCTCTGACTAGAAAGTTTAAGGTTCGTGGAAGGCAAGTTGCAAGTACACATGGCTCTGTAAATGCAGTGGGATGATTCGCAGCAAAAATAACCGGCTTATCCTTCGGAATGTGGTGTACATTCGACAAGTAAATTTTCTTAAAGTTGGTTCTCAACGCTATTCTGGCTATAGGCCTAAGAAAAAAATACATGAATTTGCTTTATAGTATGCTGTTAAGTTAACGTTTTGTTTAAAAATGAAGTACTCAGCTTTACAATCTTGAACAAAACGGTGCAAAAGAAGCCATTATCTCAGGCGAGTTGCTCCGCAAATATAAAAAGCTTTATTATTTTCGCCCTATGCAGCAAAAGAAATACCTCATCGTAATTGCAGGACCAACCGCTTCTGGAAAGACGGCAATGGGTATTGAACTTGCTAAACATTTCAATACCAGCATTTTATCTGCTGATAGTCGACAATTTTACAAAGAATTAAAGATTGGGACCGCCAAACCAGATATTTCCGAAATGCAGGGAATTCCTCACTATTTCATAGATTCTTTGAATATTTCTACCCCTTTTTCAGTTGGAGATTTTGAAAGAGAAGGATTAAAAGTACTTGAGAAGCTCTTTGAAAGCAAAAACGTCGTTTTATTGCTAGGCGGTAGTGGTCTTTTTATCAATGCCTTATGTGAAGGATTGAATAAGTTTCCAGAAGTCCACTCAAGTATTCTTGCGAAACTAGAAGAGGAACGCAAAAATGAAGGCATGGTCTTGTTACAAGAAAAATTAAAAAAATTGGACCCTGACTATGCAAAAAAAGTTGATCTTCAAAACCCACAAAGAGTAATTAGAGCGCTTTCTGTGATTGAAGCAAGTGGCGAAACTTTTAGTAGTTTTCTCAATAAAGAAAAAGAAGAACGGAATTTCACACCGATTTTTATTCAACTCTATCATCCAAGAGAAGTATTGTATCAAAGAATCAATAAACGGGTAGATAGTATGGTAGAAAACGGATTGGAAGAAGAGGTCAAAAACCTTTTATCCTTTCGTGATTTGAATGCTTTGAGAAGTGTAGGCTATCAAGAATGGTTCGATTATTTTGATGGTAAAATAAGCAAAGAAGAGGCGATTGAATTAATAAAACGCAATTCCAGGCGCTATGCAAAGAGACAAATGACTTGGTTTCGAAAAGAATCCAAATGGATGCACTTCAAAAATGATAAAAGCAAAGAAGTCATTCAGACTGTTGAATTTCTGATGGAAAATGAAATCTCATTTACCAGCCTATTAAAAAAGAATGAAGCACTTCATGTCAAAGACCAGAATTATGAAGTCAAGCTTTTGAAGAATAATGAAATGATTGCTGCGGCTGAAGTGCTTTTCTCGCGAAAAAATCCTCCACAGATTTCACAAACAATCACATCCAATCAATTGTTCAATGAATTAGAATTGATTCTCCAATACGAAATTGACTATTATTTGGAATTAAAAACGCAACAATGATCTGGAAACAAAATGTCGACTTGAATGTACTCAATCAATTTTCTCCTAATACCTTGGTAGGCCATTTGGATATTCAATTTTCTGCCTTTGGAGATGATTTTTTGCAAGCAACTATGCCTGTTGATGAGCGTACTCGCCAACCTTTAGGTCTCTTACATGGTGGAGCAAGCGTGAGTTTGGCAGAAACCATTGGAAGTGTCGCCTCTACGATGTGTCTCGAAGATTTATCCAAATTTGCAGCTGTTGGCCTCGAAATCAATGCAAATCACCTTAAATCAGCTAAAAAGGGCCGAGTTACCGGAACTTGCAGACCAATCAGAATTGGACGCAGTATTCATGTTTGGAATATAGAAATCCACGATGATGAAAATAACCTTGTATGTGTCAGCCGCTTAACAATGGCAATCATCAAAAGACAGTAAATTTGTACTAATAAGTTGTAAATTAGCAGCTGTATTTTACCCCATCTAAACAAAAAGTAATAACCTTTAATCAAATTAATAATTTATCAAGATTCTTTGAATCCGTTTTTGTTTTATACATCAGTATAAACACTTACAGAGAGAGTTTTTAAAAAAAATACAATGAAAAAATTGTTTACGTTAATGTGCATTGCTGCCTTTTTTGCCAATGCATCTATTGCTCAATTGAATATGGAGCTAAAATCTACTGTTGAATACAGTCAAAACCTGAATGATGTTTGGGGTTGGCATAATCCAGTTGATAATAGAGAATATGCTTTGGTAGGAACAGTAACAGGATTGAGTATTATCGACGTTACAGATACCGAAAATCCAGTGGATGTTGGATTTGCTGATGGACCTTCTTCTACATGGAGAGATATAAAAACCTGGGAGGGTTTTGCTTATGTTACAAATGAATCTGGAGGGGGTCTTTTGGTGGTTGACCTAAGAGGTTTACCTACACCGATTACAACAGACGATTATTATTACTGGGCACCGAATATTCCTGGATTAGGCATACTTTCTTCCATTCACAATATCTACATCGATGAATTTGGATATATTTATCTTCCTGGATCTAATTTGAATAATGGTGGAATGCTTGTCGTTGATGCATTCACCACTCCGGGGCAACCCGAATTTGTCAGTGCTGCACCAGCCGTTTATTCTCACGATGTTTATGTGAGAGATAATATAATGTATAGCTCTGAAATTTATGAAGGTACATTCACCCTTTATGATGTAAACGATAAACAAAATATAAGCTTAATAAATAGTCAAGCGACCGAGTTTGAATTCACACACAACACTTGGCTTTCTGATGATGGAAATACCATATTTACAACAGATGAAAGAGCAGATGCACCAGTTGGATCTTATGATATTTCAGACCCTAATAATATACAAGAATTGGATCAATTCAGACCTGCTACTACTTTAGGTGATGGAGTAATTCCTCACAACGTACATGTATGGAATGATTGGGTTATTGTTTCATACTATACAGATGGTTGTATTATTATTGATGGTTCAAGGCCAACAAATTTAATTGAAGTTGGAAACTTTGATACTTTCCTTTCCAACAGTGCAGGATTTAACGGTGTATGGGGAGCTTATCCTTTTTTACCTTCTGAAACTGTTTTGGCTACAGACCAAGGAAATGGATTGTATGTAATGACACCTACGTATGTGAGAGCTTGTTACTTAGAAGGAAATGTTACCGACATTAATACAGGAGCTCCATTGGGAGATGTTGAGATCATCATAGATTCTTCCATTGAAGACAATCTTGCAAATACCAATGTATTCGGTGCTTATGGCAGTGGTTTAGCTACGGCAGGTACGTATGACGTTACTTTTACAAAGGCAAACTACTTCCCTGTTACAATTCAAGCAACGCTTGACAACGGAGTGGTAACTATCGCTGACGTTCAAATGCAGCCATCAGTATCTTCTTATACATTGAGCGGACAAGTTGTTGATGAAAACAATGTACCGATTCCTAATGCAATCGTAAGAATTGTTGGTGGAGATGTAGAAGAAACGATGACCGCTAATACCAGTGGTAATTTTGCTATAACAACTTTTGAAGGAGCTTATCAAGTATTTGCAGGTTTATGGGGTTATGTAAATGCATTTCAAAATGTTGATTTGAGTGAAGACCTATCTCCTGTTCTTGTTTTAACAACAGGATATGCAGATGATTTTGTTGTTGATTTAGGATGGCAATCAACGGGTACTGCCTCTACAGGACTTTGGGAATTTGGTGTTCCAATTGGAACGACTGCTGGTGGCGGACAAAGTAACCCTGGAGCAGATGTAACCATTGATATCGGAAATGCTTGCTACGTGACTGGTAATGGTGGTGGTGGAGCTGGTAATGATGATGTTGATGATGGAAATGTAGTTTTGACTTCTCCTGTTATGGACCTAAGCAATTATACTTCGGCGCAATTCACTTACAATCGATGGTTTTATAATGGTGGTGGAGCTGGAGCTCCTAATGATGAATTGGTTGTAAGCATTAGCAATGGATTTGCTGAAATGGTATTGGAGACCGTTAGTAATTCCAATCCAAGTTGGGGATTCCCAATGAACTTTACTGTACTTGATACCGATTTTGATTTAACTGATAACATGACCATTCGTTTCGAGACTTCTGATGATGCAAATTCTGGTCACCTTGTAGAAGCTGGTCTTGACCGTTTCTTGGTAACTGGTGAATTGGTACCTGTAGATGTTCAGGAAATCGATCCTAATCTTTCTGTAAAAGTTTATCCTAATCCTTTTGATCAAGAAATGGTATTGGAATACAACTTCGAAGGAGATTACAAATCAGCGACTGCAAATATTTATAATATTCTAGGTCAAAAAATGGAATCGATTACTTTGAATAATCTTGCAGGAAGTGTCTCTATTGGAGCACAATTGAACGCAGGTGTTTATTTCATTCAAATTGAAACAGATCATTCTGTTGCCAAAACGATTAAAGTAATTAAGAACTAGTTTAGTATTTAGTACTTAGTATTCAGTATTTTCTACTGAGTACTAAGTACTAGCTACTAAGTACTTTTCATTTAGTATTCAGTACTTAGTATTCAGTATCCATTACTGAGTACTAAGTACTAGCTACTAAATACTTCCTCCTATAACTCCGGATCAGCACTCCCATTTACATCTCCAATCTTGACTCCAACAAAATCAAGATCCGAAGCAGGTCCATTGAGCATATTCAATTCGTACGATTCATTTACAAACCTCCACGAATCAGAGTTCGAAAATTCAGTCAGAATATATAAGATTATTTTACGCATTTCTATTAAATCAAAAATGCTGATTGTATTCGATCGATTTACATCTGCAGCAATCATTTGAAAAGGATCAGTAATCGGATCTATCAATAAAATGTCTTTGGAAATCTTTATCAAATCAAATCCATTCACACCATTATTTGCCCTTGTATCTTTTGTGGGAACAATAGAATAATTTCCTCCGTCAGGAATGTTTTCAAAGGTATAAACACCATTTGCATCTGTCACCGTTGTATAATTCATGTCGCCATCAATTTCTACAATAACATCGGGAATTGGCTCTCCGTTAACGGTATTGACGGTGCCTGATAAACTAACCAAGCTAGGCACCGGAGGCGCATAAGCTCCCACCGTAATAACGCCACTATCGTTTGGATCCAACCAATCTTTTAAACGGGATGCAGCAGTACCTCCACCTTCCCAAGACAATGAAAAACGGCCATAATAAGTAATGAAACTGGTACAAGATGCATTTCCACCGTGCAGCTGCCCAACAATCAATCCATTGTTATCAAATAAGGGTGAACCAGAAGATCCATTTTCAATCGTACCAGAATCATATAAAACTCTTAAATGATGAGAGGATGGTGTAGTCACCCCGTTGCTCCAAATAATCTGCGTCCCTTGTATAGTCGCTGGATCATTTTCTATCGAAACTTTCTTTATGTCACCTTGTGGATGGTGTATGCCGGCAGCCGAACTTGGCAACTGTGTGCTGTGTCGATTCCAACCATTAAAATAGACATGAAAAGAAGTAGGAACTGCTTCTGTCAATTCTAGCAATAAAAAATCACTGTCTTGCCAACCTGATCTAAAATCACACCCTAAGACCGATTGAAAAGAAGGCTCGCTGATTGGATCGTTGCAATTTTCGGATTCGTAATTAAAGTCAAATCTCCAAAAATCGTACAGCGGATCAAGCATATCAATACAATGGTAAGCACTCAAAATATAAGGCTTTGCATCGTTTTCTGTGTTGTTGATTAAAGTCCCACTGCACCATCCCATTCCTTGATCAAATATTCTAAGAATGCGCATGACTCCATGCTTGTGATCTTGCCAATCGTTGCCTTCTGGGCAATTCATATTGACATGGCAATCCAAGCCATCTCCATAGCCTGCATAAGTCTGAAATTCATAATTAGATTGATTCCGGATCGGTTCATAAACATGGAAGATTTTAAAAATATCGATAATGCCTTGACCTCGGACTTCTTTGGGTTCAAAGTATTCCAGGACTTCTGTTTCCGCAGTGATAGAGCCGGTCATAAATTTCCCGCTTTCCTTATTATTGGCTTGGGTATAAGAACCTAAAACCTGGGTTTTATCCTCGTTATACATCCACAGCTCTCCGCCTTGTGGCAAGTAGAAATCTTCGTAAAGAATATACAATCCTTTTGCATTGCTGCTGCTAATTTTCAGTTGCCAAAGCCGGTCTCCATTAGCCAATTCCAGCCATTGGCCATTGTTTTCTAGATTCATGCGAACATCTATGGCAGCAGCAAAACGACTTTGCTCAGCTTGTTCATCTTCTTTTTTGATTTTGGTCAAATCAAGGGATGGCAAAGCAGATGATTCCAGCTTGTGGTTTGGATATTGGTATTGAAAATCTAAACGGGAAGAATAAGGTATACTGTTAAAACTGACTTGCGCGAACGTAGAGGTCGGCATCCAAAATGAGAGGAACAGTACTAAGTAGGCAATACTTCGTGGTACATTGTTCATAGTAACGGGATTGTAATCGGTTCATTATTCCTATTACTGTTATATTTTGTTTTGCTTTTGCTTTGTCTTACAAATTAAGCCTTTTAAAGGAGAGAGTCAAAGGAAAAGTGAAACGCGAGAAAGATCTTTACGATTTCAGAATGATATTACTTTATTTACCCAAGTTTAAACGCTTGATTGATGTGCTATTTAAAGGTGATCTAAAGAGTCCATCCAGTATAGATCTAATCCTTAAGTTTTTCCAACATTCAACAATTTTACAACCAAAAGAATTATTCCGATTAAAACCAAATAGCCAACAAAATCAAATACTAGACTGTCTTCAGATTCTACCTCTTCTCCATAATAAAAGGTATAGCCTAGTTTTTCATAAATTTTGTTGTGAAGTTTTGCAAATTCTAAAAAATCTTCCGCTTTAACAATTGACTTTTTTCTTTGATAGGTCGTGTGAACGGTGATTATATTTCCAATGCAGCTGGCATATTCTTCAAAGTAGAAATAATCATTTTCAACTTTGGTTTTTTCATCTGTTACCGACCAATCCTCAGGCATGTGGACCGTTGTCTTGATCTTGTATTCCAAAGGTTCTCCAAAATAATAATCGTGTTTCCGTTTTACTAACTTTATGGAGTTGAGGTGCGATGAAAAATAATTTGGAATTACATCGAAGTTTAATGTACCGGATACTTCCTCATCGTCATACCAAGGACTTTCTATATCATAGTTTTCTATAACTGTAATTTTGTTTAAATCCTTATCATCTTTAATTTCAATTTCATCCGTAAATTCGATTCCTTCGTATTGGTTGGCATAAAAATCTATGTAACTTTTCTTTATTTTGTCTTGCGAATTTCTTTGAAAGTAATCTCTATTTTCATCTGCTCGAGAACCTGAAGATTCAGTTGTAATGACTAAAGTCCCATCTCCTCCAATTGAATTCAATCGAAAAACCTCTTCAATTTTTGTCACATCAAAATCCTGAGGTTCAATCACTTGTAACTTTTTCTCCCCTTCTCTTATGATTAAACCTTTTCCATAATCAGGCATATACATAATGTCTAATTCTCCTCCTTGATTTGAAATGGTAGGATCAATAAAATAATCTTTTCCTTCAAATGGAATGTGAACGATGCAGTGATCGAATGAATTAAGCGAAGGCAGAAAATTCTCTTCCTCATATATTCTACCAGAGTTTACCAAAACTGGATTTGCATCTATTTCTATCAAATCAAGAATAGTACACAACAACAAGGACTTGTCTTTACAATCTCCAAATCTTTGTTCTAGAATCTGCGAAGGTGGGTGGGGTTCAAAGGCACTGATTCCATTTTCAAAACCAAGGTATCTAATTTCATCCTGAACAAATCTTATTGCTTTTGTGATTCCTTTTTTCTTATCTAATCCTTGAATGTCTAAGTCTAAATTTTTACTGATTTTGCTTTTTTCAACGTCCGCGACGGAGTAGTTTTTTAAGCCCCATTCAACAATTTTCTCCCAAGAGTTGTCCACAGAAATTTTGATAAATTGGTAAGCAGGAATCCAAACTGGTTTTCTGGTGTCTGTGATTACAGTCACAGGATTTTCAATTTCCCAAAGATAAAATTTCATGTTTCCCTTTTCCGAAATCTCTGGTTGACGATCATGATTGATGTTCTTAATGTAAACCTCCTTATTGATAGGAGCAACCAATTGGTATTTTATTTTTTGAATTGGAACATTATAATTGATTTGAATTTGCACTCCAAAATGTCCTTTTTTAATCGGATTAAATCCAATACGCGAAAAGGAATATTCGATGACATCTCCTATTCTTACATCTTCGAGATTCTGAACGACTGTAATTCCACCATCGTAAAGATGTCGGTCCATTCTCTCTTCTCTTTGCAATGACCTCAATTTCGATTTATCCAATTTTTTGATGCGCTTACCATCTCTAATGATGTCGATTGCATGAAAAATCAATTCTTGATAAGAAGGATCGTAATCAAT
>CALIAG010000421.1 GCA_938041325.1 uncultured Saprospiraceae bacterium
CCTTCTGCAAAAAACACGAAGTCGTAATTGCCTGGTTTTAGATTTTGGAATTCGAATGATCCATTTTTGTCTGTCTCTTTTAATTCTTGTGTTTTTTCCAAAAATACGTTTACACCAACGATAGGTCTATCTGTTGCTGCATCAATAACTTCTCCTGTCAGAGAAGTAGCCTGGCCAAAGCTTAGGCAAGTTATTGAAAGGCAAACTAGAATGAGACAAATCTTTTTCACGTTTTTTATTTTAGATATCGCTCCTCTGGAGCTGAATATTCCCGCATTTAAAATGCTATAAAGGTGTCGCTCCTCTGGAGCTTTTATCGTTCTAATGAAAATTTTTCATTTTTCAGAAGCCTAGGTCCCGCAACTACGGCGCTCAATTCACCTAGATATCAAATCGCTATTATCGTGTCGCGCCGCTGGAGTTTTCCTTTATATTTTAAAAGCAGTTGTTTTATATCAACGCCTTTTAAATTACAACCTAGCGCCGTAGGTGCGAAATCTTTCAAATCTGGATTCGCCTTTAATTATCCCCATTAATAAGACAAAAGCCATTCTTTTTTAAAAAAACTATTTTCCAATTCAGCAAGATTTATTTGTGGATCAATGAAGCGTTGACTGATTCTTCCGTTCAATGCAACATGAGATTCTACTCTTACTATTGGATCTTTTAGGTTGTATTTATATTCGTATTCCTTTTTTAAAAAATGTGCAAATTGTAAAATAAAATCTGGTTGAATCGCCATTTGTTTTTCTTGAAATTGCGTCAGGTATTTTCCATTTACTACTTCTTCTTTTCGACCTGTTTCAGTATCCTCGACCGTAAATGTTGCCATTCCATTTTTTTCTACCAACATCACCCTCCAAGAAAAACGGTACCCTTCTTCTGTCCACATAAGGTCTCCTTCGTATAAATAATGTCTAAAAGGAACTAATAATTGCACAATTACAAAAGCCGCAAAGATGGGTCGAAATATTTTTTGATTAAATTTTGGGAATGAATAAGAATAAGAGGATTCATTTTTATATCCGAAAAATGACAATAATTTATTGTGAAATTCTGCTGAGAAAAAGATCAGTGTACTGCTAATCATAATCAAAGGAAAAAGACCAATATTGAAAAGCATTCCCGTTAATATATGGAATGCCAATACCATAAAATAGGCAAACGGTCTTGTCTTTTTATTTAATAAAAACCAAGCTATGGTCAGGTCATAAAAGGCGGTTACCCAACTGAAAAAGAAGGCCGTTTCTTTGAATTGGAAAAAGTAACCGAACACTGGAAAACCCTGATGCTCCGTCAACCAAATCGCCAAGGGCATTGCATGAAACAACCAATCTGAATTGAGCTTGGCAATTCCTGCGCAAGTATAAACCAATGCCAATTGAAAGATGATAATATTAATGCACCAGGCAGGTATGGTTTTGCATTGTATCGAAGGTTTGCGCAAAGCATCCAAGGAAAATGAAGCATTCGCTGGCAGGAAAATAAGAATAAAGGCCAGTAAGCAAACCAAATAGTAATGGTTGAGATAGTTCGTGGCGTCAATCAATTCTACGTAAGTAAAACTCAAGAAAAACACAATTGCAGCCAAACGATAAAACAAACCAAGTGCTATAAAAAGCGCACTTAAAGCAATGACTCCAAATACGGCATACATTCCTACCGTTCCTAAGGGCTCCACCCATTCAAAACCATAAAATTTAAAGAAAAATTCAGGTTCTATATACAATCGTTCGATCCATCCACTCGCCACAAATCGAATCGCGCTATACAACATGACCAAACCAAATAAAATACGAAAACTGACCAATGGCGCAATGTCCTTTTGATCAGTAGTCAATTGTTGTATTCTATTTGATAAATTTATTTTCAAAGCTTAATCCGAATCACTTGGGTTATCAATGTAAGTAATGGATACGCAAAGAATTGATGGCATATCCGTTTTTATGTTCACCAGTTGTTTGGTCACTTCATTGTAGGCCATCACCACTGAAGGTTGATCCAACTCAATTAACTCCGTCATTGTTCCTTGTCTTTCTAATTCTTGTAAAGTAGAAATCGCGGTAGAAAATTGTTGTTGAATAATATCATCCAAGTTGCTATTGTCTTTTTGTGCATTTATAAACTTCAGCAATTCTTCGAATCCAACATTATCGGAACCGTTGTTTTGTTTGCCTTTGTACAAATCTAAAGATGCTTGCAGAGCTTCTATGGCAAGAGGAAAAGACAGATCGCTGTAAAATCCTTCTGCTTTTTCAGGGTTGGGAATTTCGAGTGTCAATACACCGGAAGGGATTCCTAGTTTTTCCCTTTTAATAATTTCATATTGTTTGTTGAAGCCGTTTAGCAAAAGGCTTAAGGAAGAACCTGCTGCAGTGCCTGTGTTGCTGATGAATTCCTGTTTGTAATTATTGGTCCACTCATTTAAAGTTGATTGGGCTTTGACCCTCATATCTTGTATCAATGCACCGATATAATTCAACATATCAACACCGTCACCTGAGCTGGCGTAAAAGGTGACTATTTCATCATCAGTATCAGCTACTCCGTATAAGAAGTAATCCATTGCAGGCAAACCTGAAGAAAAAGAATTAGGATCTGAAACATAGGCTGTACCTGCTTCTAGCGTACTGAAAATCCGTGTTTCTTCTACATTTAATGGAAAATTATTGATTACATTTTTCAAGAAAAAAGTTTCTGCAGGGCCAAAGTCATATTGAGCGACCGTCTGCCAATCCAAGTAAGCTTGCTTGAAATTCTCCCGGACTGTTTGAAGCTTACTCACTGTTGGTTCATCAGCAAATACATAATGACTTTCTTCCAATGCTCTTATGGATTCTTGAAGATCTCTGTAACTCGGAATGATAATATTATCTGCGATATTGAGATACATGCTTTCCAAATCAAAATCTCCAGTACAGGTTATTTGGCCATTACCGTCATCATCTTCCCGTTCTTTGCAGGCTGGGTTTGTGATTGCAATGATCAGTAGTGTAAAAAATAAGATTCTAAAATTTTGCATCATTTGCTTTTTTGTACGATAAGCCCCAATGTATAAACATCGAAGCTTTCGTATACAGCGTTATAAAATCTAAAACTTTTTATTCTCTTTTATCAACTTAATATGGTTTAAAGAAACATATTTTCGTGTGTTCTATAATTTTTGTGTCGCACCTACGGAGCTTAAAGAACCGACTTGAACTTGGCTACAATCTTAATCAGCCCATCCGTTTCACGGTTCACTACGTCAGAGCTTACACTCTGGGCTTCGCCTGCACTTCGTTCATCCTCTGGAGCTTTTTTAAGTCCTAGAATTCTTCCTTTTTATCTTCTAGGTCGTAATAGTTCGCTAATTTATCTCTCGCATCTAACAACCGTTCTGATGAAGTGTTGTACAAATTCATGTTTTTAAATTCTTTGTCACCTGCTACTATTTCTAGTAGTTCATTGATTTGTGCAGGAGTTATTTTTCTATCCGGGTTAAACTGTAAAGAGAAAATAAAACCCACTGCTTCTGATACGCCATGAGACATAATTGCTCGATCATCGAAATTGGCCATTCCTGCATTTAAATAATGTAAAGCAGAACCTACTGCGATCTTTTCCCAAATGTCCCGACCTTCTCCAATGGCATCATCTCTTGTAATCAAATCATTATTTGAAATAGCGGCGCGTCCTTTTAGAAAGGCATCCATAGCCAATTGATTTGAACCAAGTAGTTCGTTCCTGTTTACTGAATACTCGCCCCAAAATTTTAGGATATCTAAATCGGCTGGAAAACTCTTCGATACTCCAAAGTAACCAAACGCTTCATCCCAGTGATGTTCCATTGCAGTTCCTTCTCCTTCTTCTACAGTAATATTATCCACATTCATTCTTTCGTCTCCAAAATAAACTGCAGTTCCTTGATAGTAAAAACACGCCCCCATCAGTCCTTTTTCGATAACTTGAGCATGATCTAAGCCATCTTCTCCAATGAGATAAGAACTCTCTCCGTCTAAGCTTTCTATTACACCAGATACTCCTTCGCTGCCTGTTACAGTCGATCCACTTGTAGTGGCTAATTCGTCAATCAAGTCTTCAAAATCGTCTTGAAAACTTTCAAAGGTTTTGCTTTTAATATCTTTGGAATATTCTTGAGAAAAGCCTGCGCCTTCTTCATTGGCAAACATGGCTTTCATTTTATTGGCATCTAGGCTTACTCCACTTGTTCTAGAGGTGGACATATAGCTTTTCCATTCCGTCATCATGTCCAGTCTACTTGTCTGTCCACTATAGCTAACATTATCGAAATCATAGCTGGTAGGAATTGTATATTCCATCGGATCTGGATCCGTCATGTCATCATCGCTTGTACATGAAACAAAAGAGATAACAAAGGCCAAAAGGCAAAATTTCACTAGGCAATTGGAGATTTTCATAAGTATAAATTCAAGCGTTAAATTTAATTAGATTAATTATAAATAGTGTCACCTGAATGCAAATTTAAGCGCAATAATCACTTGAACCAATACCTATTTGCAGGAAATTAGTCACGAATAGGTAGGACTCAGTACCTAACATTAGGTACTGGCCATTGCTTTATATTAATGATGAAATTTTAACGAATAATGGTGGGCTAAGGTTAGGATTTGTGTGGTGGTGGAGCTTCATTTAAAATCTGCCAAATTTTACTCTTAAAGACAGAAGCTGTTCATTCATGTGAATAAACAGCTTCTCTTCCAATTAAAATGAATGTAAACTGAAATTTATTTTATAATACTCACTTTAAAGCTTTTTCTTTTATCGTCAATTCTTACAACCAGAAAATAAAGGCCGGATGTAATTTGTTCGTTTAAAGCCAAATTTACAGAATGATCTCCAGCGTTTTGTTTGCCACTTACCTCGCTAAAGTCCATTACTTTCTGACCGGTCAAAGTTACTAACTCCAACTGTACATTTTGCGAAGACGGAAGGTCATATTTTAGATTCAAATAATCCGTTGCCGGATTTGGAGACAATTGAAAATCGTAGCTTTCATCCAAATCAAAAGTGTTGACAGTTGAACCATCTATGAAGACAGCAGTAAGAGTATCTGCCGAGACCAAAGTTATTGTTGCTCTGCGTTCCATCTCATCCGGAAAAATAATATTTCCGGCTGCACTTTCCCAATGACTGAATTGATAATCATCTTCAAATTCATCAAAAACTTTTGCTTTGATATTATTGTCCATTCCACCAAAATAAGAACCTACCCATGGGAAGGATTCGATATCAAGGGTGTTCAAATCTATTTCTCCAATGCCGTCTGGTCTAGTTAATAAGGTCAATTCATAAGGCCCACTTAACTCATCAAAGCATTCCAGAGCTACGTCATCAAGTAATGCACAACGCGCATTTATAAAATCTTTTAATTGATCAACATTGTCTTCCCATTCTGACAAAGTACCTCCCCATCTAGCAATTTGGCGCGGCATCTCTGGTTCAATTACCGCCAACATTTCATCCAAAAGTTCATTCATATTTTCACAACTAAAAGTCGTATTCATAAGATCTGCATATCGTGAATAATACAATTGTTTGAATTCTGCATTCTCTTCTATCAACTTCGTTAATATTTTTTCGTGGCTTCCTACATTTCCACTATATCCATCAAAGCCTCCAACTCCATAACCTACGAAGAAATCATAATCTGCTTGGCAGTTCGATGACCAATCTGTATCACAACAAGAAGAATTATAATCGATTACAACTTGGAATACCGGATCATCGGAAGGATAAGGACAACTCCCATTTGTGATTGTGAAGCATTCCGTAGTATCTGGATTTCCATGTGAAGTGACCTCCGTGCCGAAAAAATTATCCATTGATTCTGAAATTTCAACTATATCACATGGCTGTGCCGTTGGGCTGGTGTTTGGGACGCCAGTATAGTTGATATAATAATCAAATGTGGCATCCAAATCCCATAAAATATAACCCCATTTTTTGTGATCGCCTTCGGGATCAAGTCCTCTCCACCAACCTGTATTGTAATTCAACCAATCTTTTGCTACTACATTCATATTAATCAGAAAATAATCAATCAAGCTGACCATATTGAGGCTGTCTTCAGCAATGCGATAATTGGCTTCTTCTGACATATCGCTTTCTAAGATAAAATCTCTCAAATTCTCCCATTCTCTAATTGCTCTGATTCCACCATATTCTGCTTCTGTCTGATCCCAGGTTGACAAATACTGAATGTCATATTTTCCTTGATCGTAATATTCATCGGTATAATCATGATCCACTACTTTTTCTCTCATTCCATAAACTCCCCAATACTGTCCATTTAAAAACACGACGACTCTTTCCACTGCTCTTTGATCTAATTTTAGTCCTCCGGTTTGTCCTAGTGTTTGAACATACTCATCCCGTATATGCGTGCTTCCAACATGATCGGCATCATCGTTTGCAGGATAATTATCATCTCCAGAATTACGGAACATAAATTTTTGATATCCATCTCTTTCTGAGTAGGAAAATATAGGAGCTTCCACTTCTTTAGAATAGCCCATTTCATCTCTCGAAATCCAATCGATGCTTCTATGCGGAAGTATCCAAGAATCTTGTCCATGTCGGTTTAAATCACCAAAAGAAGTTGCTTCTCTTTCTTTATCGGTATTAAAATATTCCAAAGATCCAATTGGGATCAGCTCACCTTGCCCATTGGCCAATTCAATCATATCGTCAGCAGCTACAGAGAAGACTGCTAATGAATATTCTTCATCAATGAAATAAGTGCTGAAGTCCATTTTACCAGGCAGAACAAGTAGGTTATTGCTGAAAGCTTGTGCTTTTACGACTTGAGTTTCCGCAATAGTTATTGGTCCAGAATACTCTGGAGAACTTGGCGTAGGATTGGTTCCATCAAGCGTATATCGTAAAGTTGAGTTGGGTTCTGTATTCGTGATTGTAAGTGTTTGTGCACCGTTATAAAAACCAGCCTCCAAACTAATTACGGGAGTCGCTGTGTATCCTAATACTTGTTGCGTTCCATTGTTTGAAGTTCCAAAACTTGGAGCCGTACAAACTTTCCATTCTGCCGCACCATCTGTTGTTCGACAATTAGAATGCTCTACTAAAGTAATGTTCAATTCAAACATTTCTATTACGTCTTCATTTGAATTAGACAACAAGACGATGTCGCTCCCTTTTGTTTGAGACAATTTAAAATTTGTATGGTATTCACCATTTAAAAAACCATCTCTTCCTGAGCATAAAAAAACCAGATGCCCGTTTGCTGGAATCATTGTTCCGGATGGTATTTCCCACTTTGCCGGTTTGCTTTCTTTATCCGACAAATGCCAACCTCCTATATCCACTGCTATGCTACTCGTATTATACAGCTCTATCCAGTCTTCCGTTTTATTAAAACTATCGGTAAAATTCCGCAGATTCGAAGCTGAAAATTCATTAATTAATACCTGAGCGCAAAGCCCAGAGCTTAGAAAAACCAATAACAATAAATTCAGTAATATTCTCTTCATAACAAGGATTTAAATTTCTTTTAAAAATGCGCTCTAACTAAGGTCCCTAAAATAGAGGGACACCCTTATTGGATATTCAAGAAACGTCGGTAACGTTGCATGAAATAAAATGAAATGACAAGTAGTCGACTTTTATTTCGATGTAATCAAGGAGATAAGGGTAGGCTTTCTATTTTCTTTAAAAAGCAATTAACTCTTAGCAGTCAATGAAGATGTTATAGAAAGGTATAATCCAGAAGGAAAAAGAGTTGTAAATAATACTCAAAGAAATCGTTTTTAAATGCTTTATACCTCGCAAAAAGACTGCTCCAAGCTATTGATTTTATCCATCGAGAAAGAGCGTCTAAATATTGGAAGGATAGAGGATAACACAACGAGCTTGAAAGCAGTCTTTATCAAGTGCGATTTTGGGATTATATAAGGGACTATAATGATTTATCGGTCTTCTTTTTAGTATGCGTGTTGATAGTGTTCAAAGTGTAAGGTGGTTTTACTTTGGTAAAATGAAAGTGTTGGGTTATAGAAATTTTTTGGTCAGTTTGTAGCAACTCAGGGAATTTCATACTTTGGGTTTTAGCAAGTCTTAAATAATTTCTTATCTAAAAATACGGAGACAAACTTTACTAAACCGGGCATTCGTATCAACTCAATGATTGGCTTCACGAAAGTTACTAATGGATGTATAAACTACAATAGGGGGATTTGTATGTGAACCTCGGTTCCACAAGCTTGGTTGGATTCATCTTTTAAATCGATGAATTTATAGAATGCTGGTTGGCCTTCTTTTTCTGCCAATACCTCCAATCTTTTTTTAGTGATAGCCAAGGCTTTGGATTCATGAGGATTTTTCGAATTCTTTCTCTTTTTGCTCCCTGCTCTACCTACTCCGTTATCTCTTAGTTTACAAATTAGCGCATTGTCTTTTTCAAGAAATTGAATAGTGATTTTCCCTTTGCCTTTTTTATTGGAGAGTCCATGCCAGATTGCATTCTCCGCAAAGGGTTGAAGGATCATAGTTGGGAGCAAATATTCATCGGGATCAAAATCATCACTAAAGTCAAATTGATAGTCAAATTTTTGTTCAAAACGCATCGCTTCTGTTTGCAAATACAATTCTAATAATTCAATTTCTTCTCCTACAGAAATCAATGGTTTTTTCCCAAGATTAAGAATCATGCGCATCAACTTTGCAAAACGGGTCAGGTAGTTGTTTGCAGTATCGATGTCTTTGTTAAGGATATAGGAATTGATGGAATTCATGCTGTTAAAAACGAAATGAGGATTCATTTGCAAGCGAAGTACGGCTGTTTCAGTTTCTGCGACAAGCTGTTTGTACTCTGCTTCTCTTTGTTTGAATTCAGCTTCTTTCCTTTTGAATTCGGCTCGTTTTTGAATTTGGTTTACACGAATTTTATAGATGGTATAAATAATGGCTAAACCAAGTAGAAGTATTAAAGTGCGGAACCACCAGGTTTGCCAAAAAGGAGGATTTACTTTGATGTCGAGGGTGGTCCACCGGTTTGGGTCATCAGAAAAATTTCCTTCAGAATCACTGGCATCAACGGCAAAGGTATATGACCCAGTCTCCAAAGCGGGAAAACGAGCAAAATTAAAAGTTCCATTTTGGACCCAAGGTATATCTTGCTCTTCCGGGTGATTAAAAAACAAAGATTTGTTCTGGGGCAATAATTTATATCTGTATTTAGTAAATTCTTGTGTGCTGTAATC
>CALIAG010000422.1 GCA_938041325.1 uncultured Saprospiraceae bacterium
TGATTTAATAGTAATCCATTGAATTCCAATACTTCAGCTAATTTTATTTTCCGTAGCTACGGCTACGCAAAAAAAATGGAGCTTCGTCTTGAAAATCAAGCATCTACTATTAATTTCATCCTCCATTTTTGAACAACTTCAATTTTATTTTCCGGGTTTAACTCTACAAGTATAGAACGTATTATTAACAATTCTAATTTTAGGCCAAAAGTACAAATCATTGTCTAATAATGCTTGCATAATGACAAATTCTAAAGTTGATCGGACAAAGTGCCATATTTTAAGGCTGGTATTCTTTAATGATTAACAACTTGTCTTTATTATTACAACTCAAATCTTAAGAATAATGCTACTTTTGCCTTGGTCATCAGCATGGAAGAGCTCCTATAAATTCTTTCTGGCTTTAACAAAGATGATTTAATAAAAAATGCCAAAACCAATCATTGATGTCATCATTCCTGCCTACAATGAAGAACAGTCTATTCATAAGGTTCTGGCAGAAATCCCTCAGCATCTTGTAAGAGAAGTTATTGTTTGCAATAACAACAGCTCCGACAATACAGCCAATATGGCTCGCGAAGCTGGTGCTACTGTCGTGGATCAGCCTGAAAAAGGTTATGGAGCAGCTTGTTTGAAAGGGCTAGAACATGTTCATGCTAAGACCGAAAAACCAGATATTATCGTTTTCATCGATGGTGATTATTCTGATTATCCAGAACAAATCGCAGAATTGATTGATCCCATTGTGAATAAGGAGATGGATATGGTGATTGGTTCAAGAGCTTTGGGAGACTTAGAAAAAGGAGCAATGATGCCGCAGCAAATATTCGGGAATTGGTTGGCAACTACATTGATCCGGCTTTTTTACAATTATGAATTCACAGATTTGGGTCCATTCCGTGCAATCCGATATGACAAACTCGTGGAGATTGATATGCAAGACAGAGATTTCGGATGGACGGTAGAAATGCAGGTAAAAGCTGCAAAACTCAAATTCAATTGCACAGAAGTTGCAGTGAGATACCGCAAGCGAATTGGGGTCTCGAAGGTCTCAGGGACGATAAAAGGAACCCTTTTAGCAGGCCACAAGATTTTATGGACAATATTTAAGTTAATTTAAGCTTTTGGTGCAAATTAGTTTAAGTCAAAAACAAAATTAAAATATGTCGATACTCGGCTACATCGTATTGTTTGTTTATTGTTTTGCATTGGGTTATATAACCATTTACTGTTTGTTGCAAATGCATCTTTTATTTAAGTATAAACAATACAATAATAAAAACGGCAAGCAACAATATCTTCGTGCAGAGCAGAATGAAGACCTTCCTTTTGTGACCATACAACTTCCTATTTTCAATGAAATGTATGTTGTAGAACGCTTACTCGACAACATAACTCAATTTGAATATCCAAAACATAAATTTGAGATACAAGTCCTAGATGATTCCACTGACGAAACGGTTGATATTTCCAGAAAAAAAGTTGCAGAATACAAAGCAAAAGGATTCAATATAGAACTGCTCCACCGGACAGATCGAAGCGGATTTAAAGCGGGTGCACTAAAAGAAGCCATGCCTTTTGCAAAAGGAGAATTCATTGCGATTTTTGATGCGGATTTTTTACCTCGGAAAGATTTTTTGTTGTCAACAATTCCTTATTTTAAAAATGAAAAAACAGGAGTAGTTCAGACTCGATGGGAACACATCAACCAGAATTATTCTTTGATTACTAAGTTGCAAGCCATGCAACTCAATGTGCATTTCACGGTAGAACAATTGGGGCGTAGTGCGGGTAACTATATGTTGCAATTCAATGGCACGGCTGGTGTTTGGCGCAGAGAAACGATTGAAGATGCAGGTGGATGGGAAGCAGATACACTTACCGAAGATTTGGACTTGAGCTACCGCGCACAGCTAAAGGGTTGGGAGATTACTTATTTGGAAAAATTTGGATCTCCCGCAGAGTTGCCAGCGGAAATGAATGGCTTGAAAACGCAGCAATTCAGATGGATGAAAGGAGGTGCAGAAAATGCGCGTAAACTTTTGCCGACTGTTTGGAAAAGCAATTTAAACTTCGGTCAAAAAATGCATGCTACTGGTCATCTGATGTCAAGTGGGGTTTTTGTTTTTGTCTTTATTGCCGGAATATTTAGTGTCCCATTATTGTTCTTTTTAGGGGAATTGGGATTTGATACAAAATACTTTGCTGTCTTTTTGATCAGTTTGCTTTCTGTGATTGCTGTATATTTTGTGGCCAACGTTCAAGCAGAATTGAAAAAAGAAGCCTTTGGAAAAATGCTGTTTAAATTCATCATCCTTTTCCCTGTGTTCTTGGCCTTGTCGATGGGACTTTCTTTACACAATACCATCGCAGTGATTCAAGGATACATTGGTAAAAAATCTCCATTTGTGAGAACGCCCAAATTTGATATTACAGGTATCAAGGATACTTTCAAAAAAAGAAACTATCAGGCGAGTAAAATTCCTTTGACCACTGTCTTTGAAGGACTATTGGCCATCTATTTCGCTTTTGGAATTATGGG